>JBDSPM010000137.1:0-3263 GCA_039930325.1 Saprospiraceae bacterium | reverse complement strand
CTTCTTCAGGATCAGCATTTGGAATCGTCACATTTCGAGGCAAAGTATAGAATGCAGCTTCTCTTCTCAATCTTTCTACGATTTGTGGTGAAACATTGCCGCCGCCATTGCCGCGATCGTCTATGATCAGCGCTTTTTTCTGCAGTTGTGGATAGAAATATTTTACAAATTCATTCAAACCCGCAGAACCCATATCCGGAATATGAATGTAACCTACCTGACCATTCGTTTTTGAGTTGACATAATCGATATTCTTTCTGACCCAGTTCAGATAGTACAATTCCGATTCATCACTGACAGGAACTACAAGCGTTTTATGACTTCCACTTGTGCTCGGTTTACCATTCACCGTTAACTCTGTAGTCTTGTTGGCAGTGTTGATAAGCAATTCAGATATATCTGTAACGGTTGTGGTGTTGATGCCATTTACAGCAATGATAAAGTCCCCTTTGCTGACATTGACACCTACTTCTGTGAGAGGAGATCTGGTGGCTTCCGCCCAGTTTTCGCCTTTCAGAATTTCATTGATCTTAAAGTAACCGGAAGAATCGCGACTTATTTTAGCACCCAGCAATCCCAGGGGGATTCGTTCTGCTTTTGGAGCATCACCTCCACCTACATACGAATGACCTACACTTAACTCACCGATCATTTCACCTATGATGTATGTCAGGTCAGTTCTGTGATTGACATAGGGCAATAAAACTTTGTATTTCTCTTTAATGGCAGGCCAATCGACCCCATGCATACCAGGATCGTAGAAGAAATCACGCATCTGTCGCCATGATTCATTAAAGATTTGCTCCCATTCTTTTTTCTTATCCACCATGATCTTCATATCGGATAAATTCACTTTTTTATCCATTGAGGTTTTATCCTTTGGGGTATCCACGACAGCATATTCCCTGTTCTTGACAAGAAGCATTTTCTTCTGATTAGCAGAAACGATAAAATTGTCAAATGCACCTATTTCAGTCTCCTCTTCTTCCTTCAGGTCAAATATTTTCAATTTAGATTCCGGAGCATGCGAGGAGCTGTTCATATAATATACCAAATCACCGGTTACGCTTATGTGATAATAATTGCCCGCATCAACAGGAAGTGCAACGATCCTGTCCTGAATGCCATCCAGATCAATCATAGTCTTCGAAGGCTTCTCTTCTTTCTTTTCTTCGGCAGGGGCAGGTTTGGTATCCGCTTTTTGTTTTTTGGTTTTATCTTTTTTCACCACGATAGACTTTGAATCCTCCGTGGTGCTGTCATACTTTATTTCCACCTCATCATTTTTTGGTGATAGGGGAGACACTGTTGATTTGGCCAGGGTAACAAAATAAATCCGGGACAAATCCGCATAGCTGTGATTCCATTCTGTCTGGCTGTAAGTCGGACTGAAATCGCGATTGGATACAAAGAATAAATATTTTCCGTCAGGACTGAAGACTGGACCTGAAGCTTCATACCAGTTGTCATTGATGTTGGTGGATTTTTTTAATTGTGTGTCATAGAGTATCACCCTGGCACGGAAATCATCATCAGATTTTGTAAAGGCCATCCACTTGCTGTCAGGAGACCAGGATACGACTTCGTATTCGCCTGTATTTGACTGATCCACGAGTGTTACCGCCTTTGAATCCACATTGACATATTGAAGCCTCATTTTCTTATCCGTCCATGCTATTTTTTTGTTGTCAGGTGACCAGATCAGATAATACTTATATGTATCGGCGTTTTTTGTCAATTGCACTGGCGGTTCACTTGCATCTTGTTTCTGGATGTAGACTTCATCTTCACCCGAAGCATCGCTAATGAATGCCACCATTTTGCCATCTGCTGACCACGTTACGGATCTTTCGTGGATAGAAGAGGATTTTGAAAGATCTCTTGTGATGCCTTCTTTCGTGGGCAAAGTCCAAATGTCGCCACGTGCTGTCATGGCTAATCTATTTCCATCTGGGCTCAAATCATAATCTCCATTTTCAATAAATTTGGATGCGTCGATCAATTTATTTCTTCCTGAGTCAGCATCATCCGCTATCGTGACCGGTATCTTTTTATCCGTCCCGGTTTTCAGGTCAAATAAATAGATGTAGCCTCCATTTTCATACACTATGGCATCCGTACCGAGGGATGGAAATTTGATGTCATAGTTTGTATAGTTGGTCAGCTTCGTGGTTTGTTTTGTTTTCACATCATAGGCATAAAGGTTCATGGTACGATCTCGATCGCTGCAGAAATATATTTTATCACCTGACCACATTGGGAAAATATCCTGTGCAGGATGGTTGGTAATGTCCTCCCAGGTTGATGATGCGATATCGTAGATATAGATATCATCTGCCATGCCTCCCCGATAATATTTCCATGTTCTGAATTCACGGAATACCCAGTTCATGGCGAGCTTCGAATTGTCAGGAGAATAAGAACAGAAACCTCCAACTGAAAAAGGAAGTTCGGTAGATGCACCGCCATTTGTGCTTACGGAATATAGTTTGCCTTTAAAGGAATTGAAAGAAGTTTTACGGCTTCGGTATATGATGCCTGTGTTGTCATTCTTCCAGGTCATGACGATATTGTTCGGGCCCATGCGGTCACCTAAATCATCGCGGCTCAGGGTAGAGGAGTATGTAAGCCTGACTGGCGAACCACCCTGCGCAGGCATTTTATAAACTTCGGTATTGCCATCGTACTGGCCGGTAAATGCAAGGGTCTGGCCATCCGGAGAAAACCTTGCAAAGATTTCGTTCCCTACATCCGTTGTTAGCTTGCGTGCCACGCCTCCTGTGCGGGGGACGGTGTATAAATCTCCTGTATAGCTGAAGACGATGGCATCTTTTGATACGGTCGGGAAACGCAAAAGTCTTGCATCCTGTTGGGCAAAAGCAATAGAGGCTGAAAGTAGAAGTGCGAATAAATACAGGGTTTTTTGCATGATAGTATGAGAATGTATAGGAATGTTTGTAAAAGCCGGGCAAGATAATTTAAAATGGATGTTTTGTGATATATCATCGTCCAATCAATGAGGGAGATTCTTCAATAGTTTTCGTTGGAAAGCTGGTGTCAGTTTTAGCCGAAAAGGTCTACATACCATTTAGCCTAAAAGCTTCATGTACCATTTAGCCGAAAAGCTTCACGTACCATTTAGCCGAAAAGCTTCACGTACCATTTAGCCGAAAAGCTTCACGTACCTTTTAACCGAAAGGTGTGGATATTTATAGCCGAAAATTAGTATGGAACATTTCTAAAAATACAGTGGAAGCATTTTA
>JBDSPM010000136.1:0-3978 GCA_039930325.1 Saprospiraceae bacterium | reverse complement strand
TGATCGTTCAAATCCAATGAGACTCATCAGGGCAGTTTCATTTATAATGCACACCGGAAAACCATTTAGCTCCTATCGAAAAGGATTCACCAATAAAAGACCATTTCGAACATTGCCCATTGTTTTAGAAATGTCCCGTACGGAATTATATGCGCGCATTAATCAACGTGCTCTTCAAATGCTGGAAAATGGTTGGCTTGAAGAAGCAAAAACGCTATTTCCTTTCAGGCATCTCAAAGCATTGCAAACTGTAGGATACAAGGAATTATTTGAAGTTATTGACGGCCATATCAACTTGAAGGAGGCTATCCCCTTAATCCAACAATCCACCCGGCAATACGCAAAACGCCAATTGACCTGGTGGCGCAACCAGGGAGAATGGAATCGCGCACAAGCTGATGACTTTGAAGGAATAGTTGAGCTGATCAATCGTGAGCTGTAAGCTGTGAGTTGTGAGTTGTAAGTAGTGAGTGGTTGTGAGTAGTGAGAGTGAGATTCGATATGCTGGATTTTAGATACTAGGTGCCTTCACGATTGACGACGCGTTTTTATTCTTCTCTTTTCACTTTTCTCTTTTCATTTTTTCTTCCTCTGTGATTCCACATGAATTATTTTTTGAATTGCACTCATCGATTAGGGCTACCCGTCGGCAGGATGACTGACATAGATCTGTGTCTGTGCACTTGTTTTCAAAGATAAGGATTTCATTGTTTACAGTTTGATCCCTGCTGGTGAGCCGATGTTGGTGGCTTTTATTCTCCTGTTATTGGAACTAAAAGTAATTCTGCATAGTCATCAACTGCTTGTATCCGGGCTTCCGCAACAATGCTCACCACCGTACCGGGTTTTTTTGCTGGTCTGGCAGCTTCAATTTTGGTATTTAGTTTTAATTTATTTTTCTTTATGTTGTTGATTTCCCTGTCCAGAATATGTTTGTATTTTATTTTAAAGTTTTCAAGCGTTTTTAAAATATGCTCTTCTTCATTTTTTGTTTCGGCTGTATCTTCTACTCCAAACCTACACCAATATGTGCAAAGATTCGGCATTAATGTATATCTTTTAAGCTTGTATGCAACAAGTAATTTAGTATTTGGAGCTATCAATACGGAATCTCTGGAATAACAATCTCTAACTCGACGAAGCAAATCAAGATTAACCCTTGCACGATATATTCCGGTTATTTCGCCTATCTCTTTTGCATCATCAGGACTGATCTTTAGTATCTTATTCAATATTCTTTGCTTTGCTTTTTGAAGGTACTTTTTACTATAAACGGCAACAAGATCCAGACGATATTTTTCAAATGTAGTATCCTTTGACTTTTCAATATCCGACCATGCTAAATATTTTTCATAACTAATAAGAGCCTGACTTTGTTGTTCTGTTTCTAATTTAAGTTGTGTCGAGTCTAATAGTGATATAACAAAGCTCCTTGGTATGTTCGGGTAAAATTCTATCACTTTTAAAGTATCAAACTTCGGAGAATCCTCTATAAATTCAATTATTTCATTTTTTTGTTTCTCAGATAAATTTAAATAATGATAACGAGAGTGGATTTGACTTAAAGCAGAATGTTTCCACGAACTTTCAAATAAATGCTTTTGCATATCGTTCAGCAAAGAATAAGTATATAAGTTACCTTTCTGAAAAGCAGGTAATTCTGATTTATTTGAAGTATTTAAATTGGGCGTTAAATTCAAAATATTAAATTCATTTCTAACTGAATCTTTTTGATCTTCCGTCAAATTCGCAGGTCTAAAATTTGGATTTAAATAAATGGAGTCAAAAATGCTTGCTTGTGAAAAGCATAAGTTCGAGCAAAGTCCAAATAGAATTACAAATTTCATAGCTGATTGAATTGCCACTAACTAATGATTAATTGTACTCTGTAAATTACATACCCAAAAATGCCCTGCTCCCTGCCTCCTGCTCCATGCTATTTCATCCACCACGCAGCCATCACGGCAGCAGCTGAAGCTACGTTCAAACTTTCCGCACCAAGACTTCTGTTGCCGGAAATAGAATATTTGGCTTTGGCATTCTCAATGAATGCATCTGACACACCAAACGATTCATTTCCCAAAATTAAAATCCCATCAACCGGAGGTGTACAGATATTTATGTTCGTTCCATCCATGTCACAGATATAAAGATGATCCTTTGCCCTTGCTATTAATTCCTCCTTGTCCATGACGCCTGTTTTGACCCGCAAAGCACTGCCCATCGATGCCTGGAGAACTTTATGATTAAAGATATCCACACAATCAGGCGAACAGATCACAAAGTCCAATCCAAACCAATCCGCGACGCGAAGTATTGTTCCCAGATTACCCGGATCGCGAACGGATTCAAGATAAAATATCTTCATGCCGGTGATATCGTCAGGAATAGGATCCTCTTCGGGTAACTTGCACACAGACAAAATACCTGGCGGAGTTGTCATCTGGGATATTTGATCCATCTGCTGGGGCGTGATGAGGCAAAGCTGGTCAGGAGGAAGGACCTTTTCAAGATTTGACAGGTAATCGGGATTCGAAATATAAACTTCTTGTACGACTTGGCGTTTATCCCTGATCAACTCGTTATTGATTTTCAGGCCCTCAACTGTGAATTTATCATATTTTAGCCTGTACTTCTTATGCTGAAGAGACTGTATGATTTTGACTTTTGCTTTGGATAAAGGCTCCATGTATATCAATTTTCGAAAGGATTATCGCCTCGGCTTTTCACGTTGGGCGTTTATTCTCGGTGCATGCTTCCTGCTTTTATCCTGCAATAGTAAAAAATATCTGAAGGACCATCAATCCTTCCTTAAAGACAATAAGATCACCCTCAAGTCAAAATCAAAGGTCGATGATAAAGCTGATCTGATTTTGAACCTTTCCCACCTTTATCGTCAAAATCAAACCAAAACAGTGATCGGCATCCCACGCCACGTATTTTACTATCGCTATCAGGCATCCCTGGCGAAAAATCCGGGACGTAAAAAATGGTCAGAAGAGAGGCTTATTAAGAATCGCCCTATCATCCATGATTCATTGAAAGCAGCACAAACGGTAGTCGATTTTGAAAAATATCTAACCCTCCGCGGGTACAGATATGCACAAGCTTCCTTCATCGCAAAAACACAGGACAAAGAAACGGAAGTGCACTATCATATTGATCCTGGCCCAAGAACGTATGTAGACTCTTTTGTAATTGTAGCAAATGATACAGCCCTGATTCGGCTTATCCGGGAAAATCAGAAAAATTCTTTTTTTACAAAGGGAAGCCCTCTGGATATACAGCTCTACAGCAAAGAAAGAGCCCGGCTTGTAACCCTTTTTCAAAATAACGGCTATGCCACCTTTGATGAAACCTTTATTTCACCATTAGAAGTGGATACGAATGCTGTGAGAGTGAAGGCGACATTGCGAGTGGCCAATGAAACTGACAGCACCTTTCACAAGAAATATTATGTA
The DNA here is from genome assembly GCA_039930325.1 of Saprospiraceae bacterium. Classification (GTDB taxonomy): domain Bacteria; phylum Bacteroidota; class Bacteroidia; order Chitinophagales; family Saprospiraceae; genus Opimibacter. The sequence goes on along the minus strand of JBDSPM010000136.1, from coordinate 517 downwards.
GGTACAGTAACGGTTTTTCCGGACTACCATTTTTCGGATACTGCTATGGTGTATGATACTTTGATCCGGAATATAAGATATGTCACTCCTACAAAAGAACTTACCCTGAAGCCTGAAGTGATTGAACGCAATATATTTGTCCACCAGGGTGATATCACCAGGAAGTTTAATCTCACGCAGACCACCCGGAACCTCGGTAAAATTGAATTATTAAAATTTGTAACTCCTACTACATATATCGATACGATCACCAGTAAAACGCCCTTAGTTAATTATACATTCTTTCTCAGCAGGTATAAAAAAATACCTCTCTTACTATCTACGGAGTTAACGTATTCAAATATTGCAGGACAGAAACGATCATTATTAGGCGCATCATTCAATGCCAATTACCGTGATCTCAATTTGTTTAAAGGGGCCGAAGTATTAAATCTGAATTTTGAAACGGGTGTTGAATTTTATCCCCAGGCATCGATTAAAAATGGAAAAAGAGACATCATCAATAGTTTCAATATCA
>JBDSPM010000135.1:0-3020 GCA_039930325.1 Saprospiraceae bacterium | reverse complement strand
AATGCTCTTCCTTATACCATCCCCGCATTTGCGTTTTCCGGAAATATTGATTACGTTACAGTTTGTGATAATCAACATTCGGGTTGTTGCGCGACAACAGGGTTCCTTGCTCTTAATTGCGCAGGTTGTATTATTTACAATCTTCAGGCTAATCCTCTGCCCTGTAATCAGCAGGGTCAATTTTTTATTTCTATAGACTTCGATTATCAGAATGTTTCTTCTGAAGGTTTTTCAATCACCGGAAATGGGATGCAATTGGGTAATTTTAATTACAACCAGGTACCAATACTGCTCGGACCATTTAATGGCGATGGTGCTCAATACTTTGAATTCGTAGTCACAGATTTAGTAAATGGAGATTGTTTCGATGCGACAGAATTGGGAACGCTTCCTTGCAGCGCCATTTGTGAATTGTCAAATCTACAGGTGACTACTGGCGAATGCACTGGCAATAATGCGTATATCCTTCATGTCAATTTTGACCATACAGGCACCGTCAGCACCGGGTTTAATCTTTTGGCAAATGGTCAATATTTTGACACGTATTCTTACTCTGATCTACCCCTCACCATACTCGAATTCCCTTCCAGCGCAAATGGCAGTGATATGATACAGGTTTGTGATCTTGGCAATAGTAACTGTTGCACATCACTGACTTTTGTTTCACCTGATTGCCAGTGTTCCATTTTCGAGATTACCACTGAAACTCTTGGTTGTACAAGCGACACCACCTTCGCTATTTCTGTTGAATTCTTTAGCGAGCATCTTTTAGATAATACGGTTGATGTTTCGATCGATGGGATTTTTCTTGGCAATTTCAGTATTGCCAGTATTCCATTTACTGTGGATAATGTTCCGGAAGGTAATACCACGGCTATATTGACGATTTGTGGGCATGTAGAAAACGATTGTTGTGCAGATGCTGTCATTCAGCTTGTCAATTGTGAAGGGCCACAATGCAGTATTTATAATTTGTCAACGAACGTGGGAACTTGTACATCCGATACAACCTACATCCTTGATATACTATTCAATCATGCCAATCTTCCGGTGGATTCTGTCAATATTTCTGCGAATAGCCATTTCATAGGAAAATTTCTGGCTCAGGCAGATTCTATACGGATCATCAATTTCCCTGAATACGAAGAGAATATGACTACCCTCACTGTTTGTGCGGTTAATAAACCTGATTGTTGCGACCAGTTTACTTTTAATACGCCTGATTGTACACCTGATGATTGTGAAGTTTCGGGATTGTTTGCTGTTCCGGGCCTTTGCACCTCAGATTCCACTTACGAATTAGTGATCGAGTATGCGACAGAAAATATTCCTAACGATTCAATTATCCTTTTTGCGAATGGAAATAGTATTGATACCCTGTATGATCCTGCCCATCACATTTACATCCAGTATTTTCCCGTGTCTTCCACCGATACGACTATCATCACGATTTGCGCATATTCATTCCCGGATTGTTGCGACACCTATTCATTCGCCACACCTTCTTGTGAGGGTGCAGGCCCTTGTCATTTATATGATCTTACAGCTGAACCAGGCAGCTGCCAGCCCGACTCAACCTACCTGCTTGTACTGAATTTTCTTTTTGATCATTTAAGTGTGGATTCTGTGTCGATAGTTGCAAATGGAAATAATTTAGGAAACTTTCAGGTTCAGGAAGGGCATATTGTTTTCGATCATTTTCCTGTTTACTTAACACCTGCTACCACGATTCAGGTTTGCGGATCAGGTAACCCCGAGTGTTGCGATGAAGTCACATTTGACACACCTCATTGCGGTGGCCCGGGGGAATGCAGCATTAACAATTTGCTGATACATATCGGTGATTGTCTTACAGATTCGACGTATGTGCTCTTCATTGATTTCCTTTACCAGGGTTTAGCAGTTGATTCTGTCCTCATTACTTCTGACGGTGGATTTTCACATCTCTATGCTATAAATGGTGGCCATCTTGTGCTTAATCCATTTTATTCTCCTGCTTCAGGGGCTACGACTACGCTGCATGTATGTGCTGTCGGAGCTGCGGATTGTTGTGATGAAAGTGAATTTGAGACGCCCGATTGTATTGGAGGAGGTACTTGCCATATCTACGATGTAACTGCTTTACCCGGGGCATGCACATCAGAGCTGACGTACATTCTTGATTTCCATTTCTGGTGGAATAATCTGCCTACAGACTCTGTGCTGATCTATGCGAATGGACTTTTTATCGGCACCTATCATACGGATCCTAATTTTATTCACATTGATAATTTCCCGCTTCTTGGAGAAACAACGAATCTTGAAATATGCTCTCTTGGTGCACCGGATTGTTGCGGGAATGTGACATTTACTAATCCTGCATGTGGAGCTAATCAATGCAGCATATTTGATATATCCGTTCAGACGTTTGATTGCAATTCAGATTCAACTTTTGGAGCAATTATTAATTTCCAATATCAGAATGTGACCTCGACCGGATTCGATGCATATACGGGAGATCAATACTTAGGATTTTATACACTTGGACAGGTACCTATCATTGCAAATCAATTCCCAGCAAATGCATCCGGTGAATATGTGATCACTATTTGTGAACACGATAATTTCAATTGTTGCTCCAGCTTCCAATTCGAAGGGCCTGTATGTGCTGAAGGCGCTTGTGATATTTCTGATTTCGGGTATACACTGACCAATTGTGATTCTGCAGGCAATTTCTACTTCATACTGAATTTTCAATATCACAATGTAGGTGCTTCCGGTTTCAATGTCGTAGGTAATGGAAATATTTATGGCAACTTCGGTTATGATCAGCTGCCCATCCGGATCGGGCCCTTTCCTTCAGATCAGACAGCATTCGAATTCCTTGTACTCGATGCAGAGAATGCTGCATGCTTTGACTTTATCCAGCCGGGTGAAGTCCAGTGTACTGTCGGGACGTCATATGTAAGCAAGGATGAAATCTATTCACTGTTAAATAATGGAACTCTACCAGTAATATTTGCAAAGAAGGATATCACGCT
>JBDSPM010000134.1:0-4208 GCA_039930325.1 Saprospiraceae bacterium | reverse complement strand
GAAGGATGTTCCAAGTCTTTTTTTGAGGCAATCAATTCGTCCTTTAATAACTATTCATATTCTCATGCCGGGGAGTATACGGTCATTGTGAACAAAGATTATTGATCTCTATGGACCGGCATCTTATGCCATTATACCCGAATATACTTTCGTAAAATTTCATCAATATAGTTTAGCCGGTCAATTTGTACGATTTCGCCAGCACCAAGAGGCAGTTCATAACAAGCACCTTCATCATGCCATGAAAAAACTCCATCTGTATGCAAGATGGATTCAAGTTTTGTTACGAGCAAGGGCACAGATATTTTCTTTGAACCGAGGATATTGATCGTGACTTGTCTTTTCGAGTGAGAATGAAACGGTGTTAAAGCCGGTACCAGGTCATCAACATCCAGCAAATGGCGACATGCTCTGGTGTGAAGCTGAATTTTTATTTTTTCACGGATTGCAGTAACCAGGAAATTAATAAGTGTAAAAGGATTATTTGTATGCCCGATAAGAATGGGAAGCCGGACGATCATATACGATTCGACATGCGCCATGATGAGATGTTCAATTTTTAATTTGTGAAGAATGTAAGGGGTGTCCTTTTTTGTTGGATCAAAAATGCTGGTAGTACTGAAATAGATTAAAGTTTTATTTTTGGAGAGGAATTGATCTAATAATGCAATTTCGCGAATAAATGCAGCATCATTACTTTCTGTCGAATTGGAAATCCCTGAAGCAAATACAATATACTGATCAGAATCAAATACGGAACTAATAAAAGCAGAGGCAACCAGGCCGTGACCAACAATCATGGAATCGATCCTTCTATGAGATGAAAAACAAACATACGAAGATTCTATACACATATATGGCCAGACGTTCTTTCGTCAACAAAGACCTTGCGATATTGATGAGTCATTATGACGTCACAACGTATTGCTTTAAAACAGACTCAAAAATTCTGACACCGGTCAGCTTTTTGCTTCAGGCACTTTACCTGCTCGTCTGTGGATGGAAATTCGATTATTATATTTCTTTTTTTGCGGGATACCATAGTCTTTTACCCGCCATTTTTTCAAAGTGGACTGGAAAAAAATGTTTTATCTTCCTGGGAGGAACAGAGTGTTTTAACTATCCAACTTTTAAATATGGTAATTTTACTAAAAAGTGGTACGGAAAATCAACTTGTGCTTCAGTTCGCAGGGCCACTTTACTCATCCCTGTATCAGAGAATTTAATTAGAAGCCAATCCGAATACTATGAAGGAGATTCTAAAACGCAGGGCATTTATCACTGGTGTGCTTTTTTAAATGTTCCGTATCGTGTTATTTCACTCGAATTCGATCCGAATAAATTTTACAGGCAGGATATCTACCGGGTTGAAAATAGTTTTATTACAGTAGCTTTTGGGATTGAGGGGCCCGCATATATTAGAAAGGGCATTGATAAAGTCATTCTGATAGCCATGCACCTCCCGGAGTATTCGTTTACCATCATAGGTTGCCATAAAGATGACTTTCCCGTTCCCATCCCGGCAAATGTTACTTTGATTCCTCCGGTACCATACGAAGATCTACCATTTCATTACAGTCGTCATCAGTTTTATTTGCAGTTGTCAATCGCAGAGGGATTTCCTAGCGCCATTTGTGAGGCCATGTTGTGTGAGTGTATTCCGGTTGGATCCGGTGTTGCCGCGCTACCTGTAATTATTTCCACGCACGGGTTTATCATTGGGAAAAGAGATGATGAGTTGATTTTAAAAACTATCAGGACAGCTTTACACTATCCGGAGAAAAAGAAACTTGGACAGATGGCGCGAGAACACATTATTTCCGCTTTTGGTCCAGCAAGCAGAGAAAAAGAGATATTAAAAATATTTAGTGAATTCTGAATATATGATGTCAGCCATTATCCATTCGTCGAATTAGATCCCAGATCGCAGATGCATTTCGATATTTTTGTACAGCTTTCAAATCCATTTTAACTTGAAAATAATTCATGTCCTCTTACTTTGTTTAAGCCTCCCCGTCAGTCAGGTAAAAGCACAGCCCTTCAACCGCCAGGACACCCTTCGTGGTTCCATAACGCCGCAGCGTGCATGGTGGGATCTGAAATATTATGATCTGGCTATTGACTTTGATATAGCCAATAAATATATCAAAGGGTCAAATACGATTTACTTTGATGTCATCATTCCTGAGCAAACGATGCAGATCGATTTGCAGGAACCTCTTGCGATCACAGCAGTCTTTTACGGCCAGGAACCCTTACTATGCAAACGCGAAGGAAATGTCTATTGGATCACATTCCCACAGCAACTCATCCCGGGTACAAAAGATAATATTACGATCTACTACGAAGGTCATCCTGTAGAAGCCGTTCGACCACCATGGGATGGCGGCCTTACCTGGTCGAAAGATGATAATGGGGCACCATTTGTAGCTACATCCTGCCAGGGCCTTGGCTCAAGTGTGTGGTGGCCATGCAAAGATCATATGTATGACGAGCCCGATAGCATGTCCATAAGCATCACTGTCCCGCCTGCATTGATGGGTGTGTCCAACGGGCATCTGCGGAGCATTGAGTATCATTCGGACGGTCGCAACACCTATCATTGGTTTGTCTCAAACCCGATCAATAATTATGGCGTCAATGCAAATATTGCAAAGTATACACATTGGGCAGATACGATCAACGGAGAAAAAGGCGTACTGGATCTTGACTTTTATGTGCTCGGAAATGATTACGACAAAGCACGTGAGCAGTTTAAAGATGCATACCGCACTATTCGTGCTTTCGAATATTGGTTTGGCCCTTATCCATTTTATGAAGACGGATACAAGCTGGTGCAGGTTCCCTATCTCGGGATGGAGCATCAAAGTTCTGTGACCTATGGAAATGGATTTGAAAACGGATACCGGGGTGGAAAGGACTGGTCAGCAACAGGCTGGGGCTTGAAGTGGGATTACATTATCGTCCATGAATCCGCGCATGAATGGTGGGCCAATAGCATCACCTACAAGGACATTGCGGATATGTGGATACATGAGTCGTTTGCGCAATATTCGGAAGCGCTTTTTACGGAATATTATTATGGTAAAAAAGCTGGCTTTGAATACGAGATTGGTACGCGGATCAATATCGAAAACAAGAGCCCAATGATTGGTTCCTATGGTGTAAACAATGAAGGGTCACGCGATATTTACTGGAAAGGTGGCAATATGCTTCATACCATACGCGCCATGCTGAATGATGATATGCTGTGGCGTTCCGTTCTGCGGGGACTCCAGAAAGAGTTTTATCATCAGACTGTGACGACTGCTCAGATTGAAAATTACATTTCCAAAACTTCAGGACATGATCTTCACAATTTTTTTAATCAATACCTTAGAAATATTCGCATTCCCACCCTGGAGTACAAACTGAAAGGAAGTACCATAAGCTTTAGATATACAGATATCGTGGACGGTTTCGATATGCCATTGAGAGCGACGATAGCAGATAAAAGAAAAATCTGGCTACAGCCTACCGGGAAATGGCAGGCAGTTACCCAGGGCATTCCTGTTGATTATTTCGAAGTTGACCCGAATTTTTATATCAATGTCAAAGAAATAAAAGATTGATTTTTGGTATTCCAAAATGAGGGAGAAGCCCGGGATCCATTGACCACGGACGTCATGACGCGACAAAAGTCAAATACCATAAAGACAACAGATGGAATTCTCAGTTGCAGTGATCAATAGGATAAGGCAGTGAAAAAGAGTGCTCTTCCACAACAACCAACCCTGTCTCCACAGGAATATATTGATATGGTCACTGACCAGTTTCTCAAACTATCCGATCCGATACGTGCCGAAAAACAAATGGCCTATATGCGTGGAAAGTTTGAGTATTGTGGCCTTGGAGCAGATATATGGTACCCTTTGGCAAAAAAAATATTTGTTCAGCATGGGATGTTTACCGGTAAAGAACTAAAATCTTTTGTTGAAGGATGTTATGATCAGAGCTACAGGGAAATTTTGTATGTAGGGATTGAAATGATGCAGCGTATGCTTCCCTTCCAAAACGCATCCTGGATTAAAATTCTTGAACGATGCATTACTACCCATTCCTGGTGGGATAGCGTGGACTGGCTTGCCAAGCTGGTGGGTATATTTTTCAAACAATATCCTGAACTGCAGGAAATCTTTTCGAAAAAATGGATTGAATCAGAAAACAGT
>JBDSPM010000133.1:0-7300 GCA_039930325.1 Saprospiraceae bacterium | reverse complement strand
AATAAAGTATTTGCATCTACACAAGGAGACATTGCCATCAGTGTAGCCGGTGTCATGCCAATAAGACCAAAGGGCCTGGGGCAATATGAAACAAGAGGTGACAGTAGCAGGAATGATTGGCAAGGTTATATCCCTTTTGAAAATGCACCTTATATCATCAATCCCTCGAGAGGTTTTGTCAGTTCCACTAATCAGGTGCCTGCCGATACAACGTATCCTTATCCACTTTTGGGTGCAAGATATTTCGAAGATTACAGGGGAAGGGAAGTGAATATGAACCTAGATACAATGAACCATATTACCGTAGCTGACATGAAGGCACTTCAGCAAAATAATTACAATCTGATGGCAGCGGAAATATTGCCATTGATGCTTGATGCGCTTCGAAAAGGAAATTGTCTTAACTCCGAAGAAACCACGTATGCGGGCCGTTTATCAGGATGGAATTATGCAGAAGATAAAGACAGCCTGACTCCTGTATTCTATGATTTGTGGCTTGAAGCATTTGAAAAGCTGACTTTCGATGAGCTGGATTCGCTTGGTGTTATGTATCCCGAGGACTGGAAATTCGTTGAACTTGTAAAAGAAGGAGACCAACATCGCTTCTTTGATATTATTATTACAAACGATAAAAAAGAAACACTGAATGACATTGCCTGCATTTCATTTACCACCATGGCCAGAAAATATAAAGAGCTGGAATTGGCTAAAAAGAAAAACTGGGGTGCTTACAAAGGATCTGAGATTCCGCACCTGGCCCGATTTGCACCTTTTGGAACAGGTTTTATTTCCACATCAGGCGGACGACATGTCATCAATGCGATGAATAAATCACATGGACCCTCATGGAGGATGATCGTGGAATTGTCAACTCCTCCAAAAGCATATGTCAATTATCCCGGCGGGCAATCAGGAAATCCCGCAAGCCCTCATTACCGGGATTTCCTCGAGCATTATTTTGATGGAAAATATTATGAAGTCACAATGAAAAAGGATCCGGATAACTGGACTCCTGAAAGGCAAATTAATATCTTGCCTTTATGAAAAACAAAATGCTGATCTCTTATGTCATGATGATAGCCGGGGTATTTGGCCTGAGCCTGATTCTTCCATGGTGGACAGCATGCGTATGGATTATTTTTGTTTCGGCATTCAACCGATTAACGCCGAAACAGGCTATCCTGGCAGGATCGATTTCTTTCGGATTCGTGTGGTTATGCATGGCATTTTACATGAGCATGCTGGACGATACGAATTTGATTACGAAGACGGGTGCTCTGCTGCACTTATCCAACGGATTGATGATGGTAGCCACTTTTGTCATTGGCCTGGTTTCCGGGTTATTATCCGGTTGGCTTGGCAGTGGATTAGGATATGTGCTGCGTCCGGAAAAGAGAACGAGTGCCTGATATTGCAAAATAATCTCCAGGTCTGAAATTTTTGAAGACAATAATCTGTTTGACGCTTTGTCTAGCAAATAATATAAGCTGAACTACGTATCACTTCAAAATTATTTATACCCCTATGATTGAAACTGGACCACCCCGTACTTCAGAACTGGCAACCCTTGAAGCTCAAAAGCGAGTAACCAAGATTAAGAAATTTTATAAGAATCTGGCGAGCTGGGCAGGCACAAGTGTTTTTTTAATTGCGCTTGATTTATTTATGTCCCATGGGATCACCTGGTCAAAATTCCCTGTCTTTTTCTGGGGTATTGCCATCGCCATGCAGCTTTTTGAAATCATCCGTCTTCAGTACATGGATAAGAATTGGGAAGACAAGATGATTCAAAAACATATCGAAAGACGGTCACTTCCAGGTTCTGACCAAACAGAAACACCGGATTATAGTAAAGATCTTCTCCATGATCCTAAACAACCCGAGAAAGAAGTGGCTGATCTTACAGAATACAGGAAACTGAAAAAGCCGTGGCGTGATGAAGATCTGGTCTGAAATTATCACGTTTCACTGGCAGGAATCTTGCTAAGGGTAAGTAATCTCCGGATACTATATCTCCCTGCACCATGTGAAGCGATCACCAGCAATCCCCCCGCAATAGCCATATTCCTCATAAAGTATATTGCGTTCAGTCTTTGAATACTTACAGGATCATTCCAAAAAGAATAGACGATGAACGTCACGGGCAGCCAATAAATCAGTAATAGCCATACCCCTAATCTGATCCTATAGCCTGTAAGCAACATTAGCGCTCCGATGATGAGGATTGAAATGGTGACATACAGCAGAAGATCCTGCTGCCATACGATATGGTATTGAGCCATTGTTATTTTAGTATGCGGGGCATTCGTGATGGTATCAACAGCTTCAAAAAAAAATATGGCGCTCATCAACACGCGACCTATTAAATCCAAAATGTGAGACATACCCTCTGTTTAATGATTCCTGACCTTAATCCATCGCGCCACTGCCCTGGCACTGGCCTGGCCATCCATAGCTGCGGATACAATCCCCCCTGCATACCCAGCTCCTTCACCACAAGGGAACAACCCTTCTGCTTCAATATGCATGCCAGATGCAGGATCCCTTGGAATCCTGACCGGGCTGGAAGTCCTGCTTTCTGTGGCTAATACAACAGCTTCAGGATGCAGATAACCTTTCATCTTGTGATCAAAACCTATGATCCCATATTTCAACCTTTCGTAAATCCATGCGGGAAGCAATTCATGCAAAGGTGCTGAGAAAATCCCTGGAATGTAGCTCGTCTCCGGTAGGCTCCCGGAAGTCACTCTTTTGACAAAATCTGTAAGCCGTTGCGCCGGTGCAGCCTGTGATCCATCACCGGCATTGAACATTTTTTGTTCTACCGAACGTTGAAATTTCATTCCAATTAATGGATCTGTTAGTGACATATTTTCTATCCCTTTAAATTCGGCCATATCCTCCAATTCCACGGATGTCACGATGCCAGAATTTGCAAATTTACTGTCGCGGCGTGACAAGGACATGCCATTCACTACGATTTCCCCGGGTGCTGTTGCTGATGGCACTATGAGGCCTCCCGGGCACATACAGAAAGAAAATATGCCCCTGTTCTTGACCTGTGCATTTAAAGCATAGCTTGCTGCTGGCAAGATCGGACCCCGTGGAGAAATACCATACTGACATTCATCGATAAACGTTTGCGCATGCTCTACCCTGATGCCCAATGCAAATGGTTTTGCTTCAATTTTAATTTTCTTCTCTGCAAGCATTTCAAAAATATCCCTTGCGCTGTGCCCCGTGGCCAGGATAATAGATTCTGCCGGAATAAATTCGACATTATTTATTTTAAGTCCGGTTATTTTTTGAAGGTGGTTATCTGAAAATAAAATATCAGAGACAAATGAATTGAAAAGGATGCGTCCACCATGCTCTTCAATGGTTTTTCGCATGGCTTCAATGATCAAGGGCAATTTATTCGAACCTATATGTGGGTGCGAATCCACGAGTATTTCCGGATTGGCTCCACATTCCACGAGGATTCTCAATACAGAATCAATATTTCCTCTTTTGCCGGAACGTGAATAAAGCTTGCCATCAGAATAGGTCCCTGCTCCACCTTCGCCGAAACAATAGTTTGAATGCGGATTAACTTTGCTGTCCTGCTGAATGGCCTTCAGATCTTTTCGCCTGGATTGTACATCTTTTCCACGGTCTATTACAATAGGTCGCAGGCCTTCTTTGATGCATTCCAGGGCTGCAAAATATCCGGCAGGTCCTGCTCCGATGATGTGCACTTCACGAGCCGCCTCCACAAATGGCAGGTGGTCAAGCTCTGTTGGCACAAGGGGAATTTCTTCGTCTGCAGACACAACTGCTTTTACCAGGTATACCGGTGGCCTGTAGCGCGCATCCAAAGAACGACGGATGATCCTGAAATCCTTAATATCAGCAATTGGAATTTTAGAAGCCCTGGCAAGTTGACTTTTTAGTTCAGCATCATCCTCTAAATCTTCGGGGGCTAGTTTGATCTCTACTTCTTTCATCAATAGATCCAGGCTTCCGGGTTTATTGCCGACTTGGCTTCAGCCAGTACCTTTTGCAGATTGTCTTTATCACAAGATGTACTGATAGCAACACGAGTGAGCGAACCACCTTTTATTTGTTCTGTTTTGTATCCTGATGCTTCTAACCGGGCAACCATCCTGCTTACATTTTCGGAGTTGGAGAATGCACCTACTACTATAAAACATGGCGGTCCACTTACTTCTTTTACCCCAGTGTTTTCTGAAGTATCTGGATTTGAAATTGCATTTGTTTTTTCAATAGTATCTGGATTTTTAATTGTAACTGATTTTTCAGCACTGTCCGATTTTGCTATTGAATCGATCGGTGTTACAGGTTGTACCAGGCTATCATTGGAGTTAATTGTATGATTTGAATCTGTTTTCACAGGGATATCAAATTCTTTCGTGATAGCGAGTGTATCCGGGTACAGGTGTGTCAGTTGGTTGATCCTTTGGCGATCACTGATGATATCCCAGGCAAGATATGCACATAAAACTGTGATAAGAATGAGAGCTGAAGTAAGTATGATCCATGCTAACCTGGTGGTCGATTCATCGATCATTTGAGGCTCTTCCACATTTCTTGCAAGTGTGCTTTCAGGAATTTCTTCTTCTATGACAGGATCGCTAACCGGTTCAACTTTAACAGGTTCAGTAGGTACAGGTTTAAATGATTGCCCTGCAACTTTAAATTCCGGAACAACCGGCGTTGAATAAACTGGTGGTGCAACGTGATCTTTTTCTTCATGCAAATCAATAATTTTCAAGTCATTGAAAGTAAGATTGAATGCATCCCAGTCAGGCGTAAAATGAAGAACACCTAAGGCTGATTTTGAAAACGTTCCAAATTTCTCAATGTTGTAAGGTTGTTCGGTGTCTACTTGTCGCAGAATATCATTGACGAACAAGGAAACTTGTTCATTTGCCTCAGTTATGTTCATTCCTGTAACATAGTGCATGTAGGCGGGAAGAATGCCAGCTTCAGCTTCAACCTGTGGCACGAAATCAGGCTCGATATGTGGTGGTTTTATCCTGGCTTGTTCAATATCAATCACTGCAGGGTGAAAAATAGCATCAAAACGTCCCAGGTTCGCCACAAATACCGTAGGCACCTGCTGAAGAAGGTCAAGAATAAAGTACGCTACCCGTTGTGATTGCACGCCCTAATTTAATGTAAAAACAGCAGGCCGGAGAATTGCCAATAACTCTATGACTTTACCGTTTTTCTCTTGCGCCTGGTCTTGAATATTTCGACGACTTCCTTTTCTTTCATAAATCCCCAGTCCGGAAATTTATCCATGACGAAATGCTTCACGTCCTGGTATTGGGAGCTGCGCTTGTCGGTAAAAGCTTTTATGCAGCGCTGCAAAAAATTCATACTGAGATCTCTAAGCCGCAGGTTAAATTCCTGGTTGCCAAAAATGTCCATGTACAGCTTCATATATCTTGAGATGCTGTCATCCTTCACAGCTTCTTCTTCAGACTTTTTATGTTCCTGGCCGGTAAAGGTCTTATAATCTTCTACAGGAAGATTTGAAAGCAATTGATCAAACTGCTTATACAGCGTCTGACGAAGCGCTTCGTTAATATCAGAGAGGCCTTCATGATTCTCATAAAATGTACGGGTAGCTTCTATCGCATCTTCGTGAATATATCCTTTGTGATGAATGGATTGAATCAACTTTGTGTATCGGTAAATATCATCTTCAATAGAGGTATCCAGCAATTTGTATACGTTCAGGTCTGATTCTTTATCAAGTGGAAGGCCCTTTTCTTCTATCTCAAGAATGTATTCGAAATATTTTTCATTGAAATCCGGAAAATTTGTACGTGCTTCATTAAAAATGGTCCTGATCCAGTCTTCGTGTCCATCATGTGGAAAGTACCGACTGAAGAGAACGAGCATTCGGAGATATTCTTCCTGCTTTTTGAATCCCTCATTGTTGAGAAATTCTTTAAAGTCCGGAAGCAAGCTCATATTTACCTTCCCATTTTTAATTCTGTACTGGATAAATTTTTCGAGCGCTGAAAAAAGTGTCTTGAGCTCTGAAACTGTTTTTGGAAAATCGGCAGAATGATAATTGTGCAATAAAAACTGGCGGTAATAACTATCATATGCCTGTTGCCTTGCTGCCAGGGACCGGTATTTGTCAATAATCATGGATTCGAAAAAATGCCTTACTTTTTTATTCTCTACCTGGCTGATCAGATTACTTACCCAAATCTCACTGCTTAACGCAAATCCAATCTGGCACCCCTGTCCTATTTTCACTTTTATCCATTCAAAATTTGATGAATCAGCAATAGAAAGCAATACATCCTTAAAATGATCCTGAGGGCGTCTGTAATGATACTCTGCATCTATCTCGCCACGAAGGACACTAAAGCCCAATACTCTGGATAAATACAAACCTTCAAAATCCGGGACCAGCAATTCTCTTTCAAAAGCGGTAAGCTGAAGTGGATGGTCATCCGCAACACGTTCATACAACGCATCAATTTGTGGCTCAAATGTATCCCTCAATGCCTGATAGCTTGCTTCCTCTTCATCTTCGAGATACGTGGCTAATAATTCGGATTCCTGAATGGCACCTCTCAGGATATCGAGCTCATCTTGATATTTTTGGTCCAGCTTTTCCATTTTTAAAATTTTTATTTCCGTTTAATACATGTACACCTGGTAAGACACAATAGGCTTACCAGGTGTACAAACAATAATAATCGTCATATATGGCCGATAAAGATCAAAGCTTTACATCAGCCGGATAGCCTTGCGGATATCCCGGTTTTATCTATTCCTATTCGCCTGCTTCCGCATTATTCTTATTAACTGCGGGAACTTCAGCTGTAGGTTCTGTATTGGTTTCAGTTGAATCTGCCGCAACTTCAGTTGAATCTGCCGCAACTTCAGTTGCATCTGTTGCAACTTCGGTAGCTTCTGCAGTCATTTCAGGTGTTTCTGCAGTCACTTCCGGTGTTTCTATAGTCACTTCAGGTGTTTTTGTTTTTGTTTCTTCATCAGCAGGAGTAGCTTTTGGCTCATCAAGATTGACATTGAGCAGCTCATCATTTTTGTGCTCTACCTTGTCTTTTTTCTTTTCTGCTTTCTTGACAGTTCCGGAAATCTGGGATGCACGTGCTTTTTTGTCATCAGCTGTTGCCTTGACGCGGGCTTCAATTCTTGATTCCTTGTCATCCACCCAGGCTCTGAATTTTACTTCAGCTTCTTCCGGGGAGAAGGAGCCTTTTGCAACGCCTCTCTGGAGGTGTTTATAAAAAAGAACGCCTTTGAA
>JBDSPM010000132.1:0-4541 GCA_039930325.1 Saprospiraceae bacterium | reverse complement strand
GGACATTAAGGGTGATTCCGTTTTCACCGCAAGAGCTGACGTCGTAGTTGAAGTCAGCATTGATTTGAGAATTAAAAACACCTACGGTATGAATAATCGTGTCATGGCAGAACATTCCACTATCGCTCACAATGAGTGCGACCTGGTAAAATCCTTCTGTCGCATACGTGTGGGAAGGATTGAACAAAATGGAGGTATCGCTGTGACTTGGATAATCAAACAACCATAAGTAATCGTCCGCGAGGGCAGATTGATTATTAAAATTGACTGTAAGGCTTGAATTATTACAATCAAGTGCCGGCGCAGAAAAATTGGCAACTGGTACATCACGGCACATCCTTACATTAAATTGAAAATCACGCCGAGTAGTACCAGTCATAATATTCGTACCCTTCTTGTATGCAGTGACACAAACGCCAATAACAAACTGGCCAACTGTATTTGGCTTACCTGTTAAAAGCCCTGTCTTAGGATCAATTTTTAAAGGAACCCCGCCCATTAAATTGGCAAGACTGTAAGGTGGTTTCCATGTAACTAAATTATATGGTGGCTCCGGCGGAGGTTGTGGCTTGTTATGATCACGATCACCTCCCGCATAGGGCGTACACAAAGAATACACGAGTGAATCTCCTTCAAAATCGATAGCATGATCATCAAAATTAATATCCTTATTGACGCAAAGATAAATGGGAGGATACGCGAGAAACTGGGGAGAGCTGTTGCACTCTAATTGTGCAGGACCGCTTAATTCAGCAACGATCGTCAAACCGGTATTCAATGGATCGATAATATTATTCAATGAGCCATTCCTGCAGCAACGCTGATAGGCAAGTGTATAGCCGGTGGCTCTGTATGGCAGGATGATGGTCTTGACATACATGGTCGTGTGGATACAAACATCACCACTGATCACACTACAATCACTGACCAGGAATTCATTAAGGGTATCATCTGCATTGAAATTGATGAGCAGCTGGCCATCCGGGTATCCTATCAAATTTGTAAGGAGTTTATGGTTCGAGCCATCATAAATGCCTATGGATGCAGGGTTATCGAACTGTGCATCTACGGCGCCCTGAAAGCAATCACGCCGCATGGTGAGCTTTAGCTCATATACATTGTTACCAAGGCATCGATACGTCAGGTCACCCCCGACGATGTGAGTGGCTTTCAAATCCTGGGTGCCCAGCGCAAAGAAAAAGCTGAACAGGATTCCTAATCGAAGGAAAGTATTTTTATTAATCATGACATTTGAGCTATATGAGTTCATGCCTGTTATTTCTCGATTTCAATTATTTCAACACGTCTTTCTATAGAAGCTTCAGGGCTGTAAATTGATTTTCTTACATTTTTCCTGTCATCACTAACCGTAGGTGGTGCTGTCTCTTCACCAAAAGATTTCTGAGTGACTACAAGGTCACCTGTTTCCATATATTTCCAAAGGATACCATCCCGGAAAGATTTAAATTCATTTTGAATGCTTGATATACGCCGGTTACCCAGGCTCTTGTTGTATTCACTAGATGCCAGCGGACTTGTATATCCCTTGACATAAATAGTAAAGGTGAGTCCTTCGCGCAGGTACTGTTCGAGAATGTGCATGAATGATTCAAACTCACGTCTTCCACCGGCAAGATCATAATCAAAAAAGTCGCTGATCGCTTTTGCTGCAGCTGCTTTTTCATCCGGAGGAGCGCCTGCGGTATACTTCTTAATAAATTCAGGCTTCAGAGCCATGTATGGAGTATACGTCTCTAAATATCGTTCTGTTGCAGTTTCAGATTTGCTTCTGCGGCCAGGGACATCATTATCAAAATAGATGGCCAATGGTAAAAAGTCATTAAGGTTCCCAATATCAAGGTAAAGATCGACCACCAGTGTATCTTTTTCCGGATGATCAGATGAATTGAAATTCTGGCTATCCGGCAAATAGCCCTTCTTACTTCCTGTTGCTTTCATATCCTTGTTAGGTTCAGCCAGAAAAACATACTGTGTAGCAAATGTTTCCTGTTTGACCCTTGGCGCACCATCCGGAAGCTCCATCAATTCAACTCTCACACCTTCCAGTGGAAGCCTGTTTCGTTTTTCAAATGTTCTGACCAGGATAATACGTTGTGCCGGTTGGAGGTACAATTTCCTTTCTATTTCTGTTGATTTCTTCAAGCCTTCCGTACTAAAGGATGCTGAATCCGGTAGGAAGTCTTTCTTCTCTCCTAATACACTGTACGTAGAATTCCGCTTGACTGGAATGATGACCACATTTGTGTCGCCTGTATAGTATAGCCCAGAAAAAACATCTGCTTCATTAAGTGTAACATTCACATTATTGAGCGTGTCTCCTGTCTGTTTATTAAAAGTTATTACTTTGACAGTAATAATGATTGGTTCTTTTGTGAAATAATAAATATCATAGCAGCAGGCTTCATCTTCTGGTGACAGATACATGGAGCCTAGCCGGTTAGAAGAAAAATATCCTTTCTTTTCATCAGGGGAGAGTGTGAAGAAGGCATCATCCAGACTGCTGTTGGTCGGAGAACCCAGATTGGTTACTTCCCCCCATTTTCCACCATTATTTTCAGAACGATAAATGTCAAGGCCTCCAAAACCTAAATAACCTTGTGATCCAAAATAAAGCGTATTGGAAGTCCGGTGATAGAAAGGCGAATTATCATTTTCAGGAGTATTAATCGCAGTCAGATTTTCAGGTGATGTAAAATTGTCCTTATTTGAAATCGTACAGTACCAGATATCCTGTCTGCCTTTGCCACCTAGTCTGTCCGAAACGAAATACAGCACCTCTTTGCCTGATTTAGGGTCATATCCGATGCAGGGTTGTGTATTTGTATATCCATTCACATTGATTGGTTCAGGCAGTTTTTGAGCGATGCCATATACACCATCCACGATATCCCTGTAATATAGATCACAGCGTATTTCGGAAGCATTGATATATTCACAAAGAGAATAATATACCCTGTCCCTGGCAGCGTTGAAAGTAGTATTCGCTGTATGTAAATAGCTGTCATTGATCATGCTGTCGATGACGCCAGTTTTATCTTCTACACTCTTTAATATTTTGGAATAGGGTTTATCAGGATGCGCAGCTTTTTCAACCAGGAATCGTAATGAAGTATAATACAATGTGCTATCCTCCTGGTGTGCTCCGAATTCTGAAAAAGTAGTATTGACTTCTGTCCCCAAATGGATTAATACCAGTGATGTGTCTTTGTGTTTCAACTGCTCGATAGCCCAATTGCATATGGCAATGTGTTTATTTACCTGGGCTGTTAGTTCTGCATCATCGTCACTATGCTCGGAGAGATAGATTGTATACAAATTGAGGGCATCCTCATATTTCCCCAGGCGCTCTTTAACATATCCAAGCCAGTAATTTGTAGCGGGAAATTTTTCCGCGTCTTTATCACCTGCGACGGCCTGGTAAAATTCTTCAGCCCGGGTGAAGGCAGAGTATAACCTGGCGGCTTCTGCAAGCTTATAGGTGATCTCAACGTTATTTGGCTCAATTTCATGGGCTGTTCTCATAAAATTGTAGGCTGTGAAATAGTCCTTTTTGGCCAGAGCATCAGCAGCCCCTTTGAGATAGGCATTTAATGTCTGGCTGGAACCAGCCTGGATGAGAAAGAATGTGAGCAGAGTAGTCAGAATAAGTGGACGCATAATTCTATTATCTTATAAACTCAATATCAGAATATGGAACAAACACGGGTCTGTTCCAGGGGCCAAAGTTTCTTAAATGTGTAATTGACAAAAAACTCAGGACCACCATGTTTGTTAGTAGCTGTTTTAAATGGGGATGTGTTGACATCATAGCTGAAACCTGCTTTCCATCCATCATATCCCAGAGCAACCATTGGGATGATCGCATCTTTAAGCCGATCAGCGATTCCAAGATGCAGCTCCACTTCGCGCGCTTTGCGATTGCTTATGTGAATGATAAGACCGCCTCCTAAAACAGTTTCATTATATGGACCCTGATCCTGGTACAGTGCATTGCCGAAAATGTCTATTCTGCTTGCTAATTTCAAAACACCCATTGCTGAATACGTGAGTCTGACGGGTAACTTGATATTTTCTGAATCATAGAAGCTGAAGCCGGGTTTATTAAGGTGGTATGCGCCAACACCGAGATCAATCTTTGTCCTATCTCTGCCCTGAAGCCTTACATTGACACCTCCTCCCAAGTCTAGCCAAAAGAAAGAAGTTTGATCAAAACTTTCCCCGGTATTTCCAATAATAATTTCATTCCCATTCCAAAAATTATCCCAGGTAAGCCCTTGTTCATCAAAAGATCTCTGACCGCCACCGACATACCCGCCAATGCCTACAAAAAAGCTTTTGGTCAAAGCCCTTGTATAGGATCCCATGACATTGAGGTTCAACCATGATAGATTTCCATCCCCGGCTTTATCATAGTCAAAAAGAGCTCCGGCTGAGAAGAAACCCTTGGGGCTTTGTTCTTTTCTGAACTTCATGTCAAAGCTTCCTTAAAATGTCAGGTAGTCGACAGGAACCGAGAAATA
>JBDSPM010000131.1:0-4995 GCA_039930325.1 Saprospiraceae bacterium | reverse complement strand
AATACCTGTACCAAATGGAGATTTCGAAAATTGGGACAACACCCTGTTTTTACAAAACTGGCAAACCAATAGCTGCCCTGTCTGTGACCCTCCCTATGAATCCTATATTATCAGAAAAGATAGCAGCTCTTACCACGGAACATTTGCAGCAAAGTTTATTTACAATAACGTATTTCCTGCTCAGGCTACAAATGGTTTTTCTATTTCCACTCATCCGGCAAATTTAACCGGGTATGTGAAGAGTAAATTTCCAGCCGCTGATTCTGCATCAATCAAAGTCTATTTATTTAACAATGGAGTTATGGTTGATAGCGGGAAGGCGTTTATTACATCCTCTATTCCAAATTATACAAAAATCGAAATCCCGATTACATCAAACACTGTAAACAGTGATTCAGCTTCAATCATCATTCGAAGCGGTACGCATTTGGGCTCTGAGCTATGGATTGATTATCTCCGCCTCCTCAAGGATTAATATTTTTTCCCGCATTTTGTCTTTGTCTTATCTTCTAAGCGCTGGTTTTTCTAATCTTATACATTCAACTCCGTCAAAGAGTTTTATTTTGGGCTCTTTAGGAATTAAAATCCACAAGCATGAAACAATTGTATCTCTTTTTGATTTCCCTACTTTTTATTGCTTCATCGCATGCCCAAAAACTGATGGGCTTTACAGATGCCAATGCCACAAAGCAAATCGACTGGGAAAAACAATTTGATGCCCGGCTAAATGCAGCAAATCAGGATACCTGGATGCAGTTTCTCACATCACATCCGCACCATGTCGGCAGTCCGCAGGATAAAGTAAATGCAGAATACATGGCCAACTTATTTAAACAATGGGGATATCAAACCGAGATCGCATCATACGATGTCTTATTTCCAACACCATTGACAAGATCGCTGGAACTCTTAGGTAGCAACCCATATAAAGCAAAGCTTGAAGAAGGCATTTTGAAAGAGGATAAAACATCAGGACAAAAAAGTGAGCAACTACCTTCTTACAATGCATATTCAGCCGACGGCGATGTGACAGCTCAATTAGTGTTTGTCAATCGCGGCATTCCTGCAGATTATGAAGAGCTGGAAAGAATGGGTATAGATGTAAAAGGAAAAATCGTGATTGCTAAATATGGCGGATCATGGAGAGGTATCAAGCCGAAAGTAGCGGCCGAGCACGGTGCTGTAGGTTGCATTATTTATTCAGATCCCGCAGATGATGGTTATGCAAAGGGGGATGTTTATCCCGAAGGTGCTTTTCGTCCGAAGGATGGCGTGCAACGGGGTTCTGTGATGGACATGCCTGTTTATCCCGGAGACCCGCTGACTCCGGGAGTAGGCGCAACAAAGGATGTTAAACGATTGGATAGGAGTCAAGCCATCACCATCATGAAAATTCCTGTATTGCCCATTTCCTATGAAGATGCACTTCCATTTTTGCAATCATTGCGCGGTCCCGTAGCACCAGCATTATGGAGAGGTGGATTGCCAATCACATATCACATAGGTCCCTCCAATGACAACGTGCATTTAAAATTGAAATTCAACTGGGACTTAAAACCACTATACGATGTGATTGCAAAATTACCGGGAAGTGAATTCCCGGACGAATGGATCATTCGGGGTAATCATCATGATGGCTGGGTCAATGGTGCAGAAGATCCCATCAGTGGCATGGTGGCCGAACTTGAAGAAGCAAGAGTGATTGGCGAATTAGTAAAAAATGGATTTAAGTTAAAACGAACATTGGTGTATTGTGCCTGGGATGGAGAAGAACCTGCTTTGTTGGGTTCAACAGAGTGGACCGAAGATCATCAGGAAGAGTTAAGAAAAAAAGCTGTTTTGTATGTGAATACAGATAGCAATACGCGTGGTTTTATAGGTGCATCAGGTTCACATACGTTGGAACCTTTCTTTAATGAAATAGCCGATGCTGTAATAGATCCACAAACAGGTGTGACTATACAGGAAAGAAAATATGCTTCTACGCTTGTCAATGCGGATAAAGCAGCGAGAACAAAATTGATAGGGAATAAAAATATTAAGCTGGGTGCTCTTGGTGCAGGATCTGATTGGTCGGGGTTTCTTCAACATTTGGGTATTGCATCTTTGAATTTAGGTTTTGGCGGAGAAGGCGATGGCGGACAGTATCATTCCATTTATGATTCGTATGATCATTTTGTAAAATTTGGTGACCCGGGATTTAAATATGGTGTGACATTATCAAAAACCGCCGGACGTATTATGATGAGAATGGCCAATGCGGATGTATTGCCATTTGATGTGAATGTTTTTTATAAAACCGTGGATGACTATTTCGCAGATTTAAAAACATTGCTGGACAATACAAGAACGCAGACGGATGAAGAAAATAATATGATCCGGGATAGTTTATTTGATCTGGCGAAAGATCCGACTAAAATGTATCGATCACCAAAAACAAAAGATGCCGTGCCCTTTCTTAATTTCAGCAATCTTGAAAATGCAATGGTGCTGTTGAAGAATCGGTCAGAAGAATTTCAGAAACAGTATGGAGATGCTACCCACTTACCGGTTGAAAAACAAAATGAGCTGAACGAAATTTTATATAAGCTGGAAAGAAGCCTGATCAATGATGCCGGATTGCCAAGGAGAGGATGGTACAGGCACCAAATATATGCACCCGGATATTATACAGGCTATGGGGTGAAGACATTGCCGGGCATTCGCGAGGCCATTGAACAACGAAACTGGAAAGAAGCACAAGACAATATTGAAATCGTTTCGAAGACAATAGAAAGTTATACTCATCAAGTACAGATGGCGATGGGGGTTATGATTAATAAGTCTTAATGAATTGGTTCAGACCAGATTTTATTGTTTTTGTTTGTCATTATACACTAATTTTCAAACTATACTTTTTTTATCTTAAATTTGAGTATGCGGAACATTAAAGATTTAATAACTATTGATCCTGAAATTTTAGGTGGACAGCCTGTTTTCAAAGGAACACGAGTTCCAATTGAATCCTTGTTTGATCATCTTGAAGATGGAGTCTCACTAGATGAATTTCTTGATGACTTTGATACGGTTTCGAAAGAACAAGCCATTGCAGTGATGGAAATAGCAAGCAAATTACTTTCTTCCAAAAAAATTGGAGAGCTATATGCTTCTGTTGCTGGATGAAAATCTACCTAAAAGGCTAAAAAGTGATTTCCCGGATCACACGGTTTTCACTATAAAAGAAAAAGGCTGGAATGGACTAAAAAATGGAATTCTTTTACAAAAACTGATCGACTATAAATTTGATGCTCTTATTACTTTCGATAAAAATCTTAAACATCAGCAAAATTTCAAAAAATACCCAATTACAGTATTTGTTCTAAGTGCCCGGATTAATAAGTATTCTGTGCTGACTCATTTATCACCTAAAATACGTGACAACCTAAGAAGGCCTTTGCCCGTTGGCCCAATAGAAATTTCCTAAAGTGAGACATTTTGGCCTCAGCTTAATAGCATTGGAAATATCCCTTACTTTTACGCTCCCATGACTGACCTGGAGCGGCTAATTGACATATATAGTCAGGACGCCTCCGTTAAATCATTACAACTTGCACTGCAAGCCGATCAGGCCCATATAGAGGTGGCAGGATTAGCCGGCAGCGGGAAAGCTTTTGTCCTTTCCGGTCTTACCAACAATAGCTTCGGCCCCTGGCTCATCATTTCTCCTGACAAAGAATCAGCTGCTTACCTTCAAAACACACTGGCATCACTACTCCCGGATGCTGATATCCTTTTTATTCCAGATAGCTTCAAAAGGCCGGGCCTGTATGAAGAGCTCATAGCAGGCCAAGTCATGGAACGTACAGAAACCATCAACAAGCTATATCAAAATGGATTGACAGGATACATGAAAGCCTCTGTCATCGCAGTGACGTATCCTGAGGCGATGGTCGAATCAGTGATCTCGCCCTATGCAGTAGCACAGCAACAAATCCAAATTAAAAAAGGCGAAGATCTTGGCGTTGATGGGTTACTTTCTTTGCTGGTTGAAATAGGCTTCGACCGTGTAGATTTTGTTTACGAGCCCGGGCAGTTTTCTATACGAGGTGGCATCATAGATATTTTTTCTTTTGGCAATGAATGGCCTTATCGCATAGAGCTCTATGATGATGAAGTAGAAAGTATCAGGACATTCGATCCGCTTACACAGCTCTCTCAACGAAATCTTTCTTATGTCAATATCATTCCCAATGTCCAGACGCATTTCAACACAGGTGAATATATTCCAATCCTGGAAGCCATTCCTTCTAATACCTACGTCTGGATACAAGAGCCTATCATCTTAGTAGATAAGTACCAGGAAACTTTTGAACGACTTTCTTCCATCCGATCGATTGATATCGACACAGAACATCCAGCCACGCAACGGTTTATTAAAGAGAAACATTTCGTCCCTACACACAAACTTGTATCTGGCCTGCAGTATGCTAAATGGGTAGGAGAAGGAGATATGCCTGAGCTTTTGCCTTCTTCTTCAAAAGTTGTATTCAAAATGCGCTCACAAAAAAGCTTCAATAAAAATTTTCCATTATTAATCCAGGATCTGAAAAATCAAACTGCAGCAGGAAGGACTAATTATATTTTCATGGCCAATGCGCGGCAGGTGGAGCGTTTCTATGCCATCTTTGAAGATCTCGCTGCCAAAGTTCAGTTCATTCCTGTCACAAAATCAATTCACGAAGGGTTTGTAGATCATTCAGCTAATGTGGTTTGCTACACCGATCACCAGATCTTTGAACGCTTTCATCAATATCACCTTCGCAGAGGTTTTACCAAAGATCAGGCTATTAATGTTCGCATGCTCAGGGAACTCCAGCCCGGCGATTATGTGACGCACATCGATCATGGCATCGGGAAATATTCTGGTCTTGAAAAAATAAATATTAGCGGCCATCTTCAGGAATCCGTACGGTTATTTTATAAAAACAATGACATCCTCTATGTAAGCATTCATTC
>JBDSPM010000130.1:0-13369 GCA_039930325.1 Saprospiraceae bacterium | reverse complement strand
TTCCTTCCCGTTTCAAACCAATAAATGATTCTATGATGAGCTGGTACATCCATCCTGCCGAACCGGTATACCACGTCCATCCACCTCTGCCTGTGTGCTGGGATACAGCATACACATCTGCAGCCATCACATATGGCTCCACTTTATAAACACCCATTTTCTTAGCAGTGTCAGCATGAAGGATTGGATTGATCATACTCAACAATTCCCATGTACGTTTCCTGTTTTGCAAAGCAGCAAAGGCTTTGATCATCCATATAGCAGCATGGGTGTATTGTCCCCCATTTTCACGGACGCCGGGAACATACCCTTTTATATAACCCGGATTCAGATCCGATTTGTCGAATGGTGGATCAAAAAGCTGTATGATTCCAGTTTCATTACGGATCAATCGCTTGTCGGCTTCATTCATTCCCATCACTGAATGCGACGGCTCGCCTGCTCCTGATAATACGGACCAACTCTGTGCTATGGAATCGATTTTACATTCTTCATTTAGATTTGATCCCAAAGGAGTGCCATCGTCAAAATACGCACGACGATACCATTCGCCATCCCAACCATGAAGGCCGATATTTTTTTTCAATTCTCCAGTGACTTGCAAGCACCGATCCATCAAAGCCACATCTTCCTTTAGTTGAGCGATCCTTGTAAACCGTGTGATGGTGTCATAAAGAAAAAATGCAAGCCAGATGCTTTCGCCTTTACCATGTACGCCTACCTGGTCCATGCCATCATTCCAGTCGCCTGTTCCCATCAATGGCAGGCCATGCGCTCCAAAACGAAGACCATGCTCAATGGCTTTCACGCAATGTTCGTAAACACTTGCCGCGTGATGAGAACGGAGAGGAAGATCATACACCGAGTGCTCCTCCGGGCTAAGTTCACGGCTCTCAAGGTAGCCTACAATCTCATCAAGGATAGTGGTATCTCCCGTCGCAATCACATACCGGCTCGTCACGTAAGGCAACCACAGATAATCATCCGAACAATGCGTGCGTACACCCCTGCCAACAGGCGGATGCCACCAATGCTGCACATCCCCTTCTATAAACTGTCTCGATGCGCACAGCACTATCTGATCGCGCGCAAGACGTGGTTCGGTATTCAGCACGGCCATCACATCCTGCAATTGATCCCTGTAACCAAATGCACCACCGGATTGATAAAATCCGCTGCGAGCCCAAAGACGGCAAGCTATCGTTTGATACGTCAGCCAGCCATTGGTTAAAATATTCAATGCCGCATCAGGCGTTTCAATTTGTATCGTCGATAATGTTTGACTCCAGTACTTTCTGACTTTCTCCAGTACATCACGTGCTGATGATTTTCCCCTGAATAACTTGACAAGGCTGGCGGCATCATTGGTATTGGCACCGGAGCCCAACCTGAAAATAATTTCACGTTCTTCACCGATATCAAGTGTACAATCCACCTGGATCACGGCACACGGATCAAGGCCCGCACCTGTTTTACCTGAAAGCTTTGACTTGCCCATAGCCTCAGGGTTTTTTAATGTGCCGTTGCGGCCAATAAATTCTTCACGATCAGTGGTAATGCTTTTTGATGATTCATCTACATCAAAGAATGCAATACGGCGTCCGAATTCGGTTTGATAAGAATTCCTGGCCAGGATGGCTCCGCTGTTTATTTCAAGCTCTGTCACAACATGCATCATAGTTTTAGAACGCAAATCCCCCAACACCCATTCAACATACCCGGTAGCCGAAATCTTTCGCTTCCTGCCGGATACATTTCGCAGCTTGATGACGGTGAATTTGACAGGCTTCTCAATATCCAGGTAAACCCACATCTCCGATAGAATTCCATCTTCAGTATTTTCAAATACGCTGTAACCAAAACCGTGTCGTGTAGTATAAAGTGATTTTCCACGTGCCGGAAGAGGCGCAGGAGACCAGTAGCTTCCACTCTCTTCATCACGCAGATAAAAGTTTTCACCTCCGTTGTCCGTGACCGGATCATTGTTCCATGGAGTTAATCTGAGTTCATGCGCATTTTCGTACCAGGTATATGATTGCCCACTTTCGGAGATGACACTTCCGAAATGTTTGTTTGCCAAAATATTGGACCATGGCGCAGGCGTGAGTTGAGATGTTGTGGTATGTATGACATATTCTCTGCCATCTTTGGAGAATCCGCCGGTACCATTGAAAAATTGTAAATCAGTCCGCAGTTGAATGACCGGTTCATACGCATAAGCCGGCTTAGTGGGAATGAAATTGGGCATGACGCCTCTGAGCGGGGTCCTTCGATTGAGCTGGCCTTCGAGTGTACCTAATTTATCTGAGATGATTACCCTTGCGACGGTTTGAAAGAGAATGCGGTCTTCTGAAGAGATTTGGTCTGTTGAGCGGATATAAATTCCACCTGGTTTATCCTGTAAGTCAGATGCGATACCCGGAGCGATAAGTGCAAGGATTTGATTTTGCAAAACTTGCCTGTAGCCTCCATGATCTTCATTCCAAATGACAAGGTCAACCATCAGTCCTTTCAGTCGCCAATAAGCATGGGCCTTCACAAGCTGTTCTACAAGCTCTATATTAGAGCTGTCTTCAATTTGCAAAAGCAGGATGGGCAAATCACCAGAAACGGAATAGCTCCACAGACCGGACTGTCCCCGTTGATTTTTTATGATCGTGGCTGCATCTGCACGCAGTGAAGCATTCGCGTAAATGATCGAACTTGCCAGCCGTCCAAACAAGTGAGAGTCCGCTTCATTGGCATTAATTTGCCTCAACACTACCTGGCTATGTGTCCATGCGAGCTCAAACGCGCGATCGATCATATGCCGCTCCTGGTATTTTTCGATCAGACCGGTACACGTTTCACGCGCATCAGCAATGCCGTATACCATGTCCATCGTCAAAGATTCATGTGGCATCAACGTCATCCTGTATCGTATGGCCACGATCGGATCAAGAACTGAACCTTCAGATCCTGAAAGATCTCCGCTACGCTGCATGGCTATTGGTTCAGATATCAGGTTGCCGCGACCTATGAATTTATCTCTGCTTGTTTCAAAGGATACTCCTTCGACCTCGCCACCATGCGCTTTCATCAGGTGAAACATCCACGGGGGCTGCTCATCATTGGACCGTGGCCTCCTTGTACACATGATGGCATCCCGTGGTACAATGATTTCTGTTTGCACAAAGAGATTGCTGAATGCAGGATGCAAAGCCTCTGCGATGGGCACATTCAGCACTACTTCTGCATAGCTCGTGATTTCAATCTGTCTTTTTTTGCGCGAACGGTTTGTGATGTGTATCCTTCTCATTTCAACATCATCCTCAGGCGATACCACTATTTCAGTGTGCGTTTCGAAATTGTTGTCACGTCGACGGAATTCAGCGCGGCCCTGAGAGAAAATAACTTCATACGATTCAGCCTGCCTGAGAGAGGGTTGATGCGACGAAGACCAGAATTCATTTGTTTCGAGGTCTTTGATGAAACAATAGCTGCCCCAGTGATCCAATGTGCTATCTTCTCTCCAGCGTGTCACAGCCAGATCTTTCCAGCGACTATATCCGCTGCCTGAATTATTGACCATCACATGATACCTTCCATTGGAGAGTAATTGTACTTCCGGAACCGGTGTATTGGAAATGTTGATGACGCGCCATTGAGGACTGTGTGTGACAGTAGCAATATCTGGTACCTCAATCGATGGCGAATAGAACGTGGTGACTTGCGGAATTTTTTCCTGGAGCAAGAGCAAGGTGGCCTGGAATTGTGGCTCTGCTTCAAATCTTCTTTGCATGGGTTGATTGAGAAGCGTGTAAGCCATGGAAAGCAGACTCATCCCCTGATGATGGGCCATAAAAGATTTTATGATTACTTCTGTCTGTCCACGAGGCATTCTGGACGGAGTGTAATCGATCGCTTCATAATATCCCCATTTCCCCGAGTAACCTTTATTTTTCAGATCAACGAGGTTGTCGTATGCTTCCTCACTATCTACCATCAATGCCAGCATCGTTGCGTAAGGGGCTATTACAATATCATCTGCCAGCCCTCGCTTGAATCCTAATCCAGGCACACCAAAGGCACTATATTGAAAATCAAGATTTGCAGCGACCATATTATATCCCGATTCGGATACACCCCAGGGATGACCGCGTTTTTTTCCATATTCAATTTGTCGTTTTACAACCGCTTTCTGCGTTTGATCGAGCAGTGTACTCTCGTAGGTCGGCATTATGATAAGAGGCATGAGGTATTCAAACATGGAACCACTCCACGACAATAGAATAGGGTCTGTTCCGGGATTTGTCAATTGCCGTCCCAGTGAAAACCAGCTATCCTGGGGAATTTTCCCCTGTGCTACGGCAACAAAAACACCCAAACGTGCCTCTGTTCCAAGAAGGTCATAATAACCGGGATCCTTCCGGTGTTCATCGACATGATAGCCTATGGAAAGCAATTGCTGTGCTTTGTCAAAAAGAAAATCATAATCGTAATCCGAAAATTCAGTGCAAAGATGAGTGAGTTCCTGTATGCTGTTAATCCGGCTGCCAGCGATTTCAGCAATTTGTAATAGTTGCGTTCGCAGTGCAGTCAGCCATTCATTTTCAGCGGGGGTGTTTTCCGGTTTTAACAGGTCATCAGTTTGTTGAATAAAAGCATTGTCAGGTTTTGACAAATGCTGAAGAGTTGAAATATGATTTAATTGTGATTTTAAGTCTGCGAATTTTAACGGTACCTCAGGTAGGCCAAGCCATGGTGAAAACAAAATTATTTCTTTCAGCGCTTCCTTACATTGCGTATCAAGCGCATTTGCCCACCATAGCGCTTCGGGGCTTGCATTGATTGTCAATGCCTGCAGTATTTCTTCGGTAAAAAGAGATAATTGATTGAGGCAGGCTTTTATTTCTTCAAATGAATCTTGCACTGAACTGCAATGGTCCGTCAGGTAGGCCTGAAATTTTTGAATAGTTGGGTTTTCATCCAGGCTTTCTTCCAGAACACCCACCGTATCACGGAGACCATTAAAGACATTGTGGTTAAAAACCGGCTGATTGCAAATTTCAAACAAGCCTTGTTTTAAAGTGAGCAAATGCCCTGCAAGATTGCCGCTGTCCACCGTCGAGATGTATTTTGGTGGAAGAGGTACTAATGAAAGCGTATCATACCAATTGTAAAAATGTCCCCTGTATCGCTCCATGGATTTCATAGAAGTCATCGATTGCCTGCAGGTAGTCAATAATTGTTGAGCTGTGAGGTAGCCGAAATCATATGCAGATAAAGTTGACAATAGTGATAGCCCCATATTTGTTGGAGAAGTCCGGTGTGCAACTTTAGGCAAAGGAATTTCCTGGAAATTATCAGGGGGCATCCAGTGATCTGCAGGTGTCAAAAAGTTTTCGAAATAGCCCCAGGTTCTTCGTGCCATTTTGTGCAGAAATATTTTTTGAGATGCAGACAGGTTTGCCATGCTTTCTTTCAAAGGAAGACTGATAAACCACGCCACGACCGGAGAAGCAATCCATAGTATCAGGATCGGAGCAGCAATGATGAATGCAGATGGAGAATGCAGAATCAGGTAAATCATCAGAACGGCACCAAGAAAGGGACCTATCCACATTTTTTTGATATGATCTGTCAGCCTGTTATTTTTTTTATTCAGCACGTTGACTGATGGATTCCATTCCAACAATTTTTTGTGGCTGAAAAACATTCGCCAATTCGTCCTGATGATTGCATCCAGGTTGACATAGGCTTCATACGGAAGCGTAATGATGATGAAAACATGCTGGATAAATTGATTCAGTAAGTTTTCAACAGAGATCACCGTTTGTGCCAGCAACTCTCGATCAGGTGGCCTTTTATAAATGCTCCAGATAAAATTCAGGATGGAAGTTGGAATGATGATGCCTACCACACTGATCGACCAGAACCATGGTGAACTGGAAATAAGCCAGCCAAATAATAGTAAGAATAGCAATGACGGATAAATAAGGCTTCGACGCAGGTTATCAAATATTTTCCATCTGGAGAGTGCTGACAAATGATTTTTTCCGGAATGTTTACCTGGCCCCGGAACACGTGGAAACAACCAACGCCCGATTTGCCAGTCGCCCCTTATCCATCTGTGACGGCGCTGCATATCTGATAGGTAGCTGACTGGATATTCTTCATAGAGCTGAACGTCACTGATCAATCCGGAACGCGCATGACAGCCTTCCAGCAAATCATGACTCAGAATTCGATTTTCAGGGAACCGATCATTCAACGCACACTCAAAAGCATCCACCTCATAAATCCCTTTACCAATAAAAGAGCCTTCTTTCATCAGGTCCTGGTAAACATCAGATACAGCCCGCGTATACGGATCGATGCCCGGTGTATCTTCGAACATCCTGACGTACCACGAAGTCTTGTTCCTGTTGAGGCTTACTGCGAGCCGCGGCTGTAGTATTCCATATCCTTCAGTAACCAGTTTTTTCTTTTCATCATAATGAGGTTGATTTAATGGATGAGCGATCGTAGCAATAATTTTTTTTGCCGCATCCCGGGGCAACTGCGTATCTGTGTCAAGTGTGATGACATATTTTACTTTTGTAAAAATTTCTTCTTCCCCTACGATCAGCATAAAACGATCTCTGGACCTGCCGCGCAATAGTTCATTCAGCTCGCTCAGCTTACCTCGTTTTCGTTCATAGCCCATCCAGATATGATCTGCTCCATTCCATCTCCTGGGCCTGTGAAAGAGAAAGAAGGTATCATTTTTAAGTCGCAGATATTTTTTATTGAGTGCTTCTAATCTTGCTTTCGCGTAGGCCAGCAAGGCTGCATCCCCGGGTAGGGTTTCCTCCGTGGCATCTGGAAAATCAGTCAGCAATGCAAAATGAAGGTTCTCATCTCTGTTGGCCAGAAAACGAACTTCCATAGTTTCCAGCAAATCATCGAATTCATTTGTGCTGTTGAATAGAGTAGGCACGACCACAAGCGATTTCGACTCAGGAGGTAAAGATCCGGAAAAATCCATCCTTGGCAGGAAATGCGGATCGATTAAAATGGTCACGAGCCAGTTGATCAGTGTTACACCCAGGAAGCTTGTTGCGAAAAGTGAAACAAAACCAACGATTATAATCCACGAGGTAGGTAACCCCTCATGAATTGTTTTTTCCATCAAGATCCCTGTCAGGAGCAGAGTAAGAAGAAGGCTCGGTATCGCATAGTAGGTGAATGGATATGTATGAACAGATCTTCTGAATTTTTCAAGCTGCGAAAGATGTATACCCGAGATGACTTCTGTCTGAATGGAACCTTTACCTGTGAGATAAAAACCAACATGTGATTCCGGATCTGTAGGCGGATTTTTTTTAACGCTGATATTGGCAAGTTCTATGACGATGTCTGCAACTTTTTGTTCTGGTATCTCCGCGTGCTTTGCCATGTTTTCCAGAATGTGGCGGTAATGATCTCGCGTGCGGAAATCCATTTTTGTATAGACGTCTGAAGGATCCTTACTCAGGATATGCTCGACAACACTTGATTTCTCTACAAATTCACGCCAGTCGGTGGTATTGAGAAATCGAAGACTACCGATGCTATTGCTCATGGAAACTTGTTCAGCGGCTTGTCTTTGTGTTTCGGTATGTATCAGGCCGTTGCTGGTTAGGCCGTTTTCGGACAGGCGTTGCTCGATCCAGGTTAGTGGAAGTGCAAGTGCGGGCCCTTTACCTAATAATCGCCTTGTAATTTCAGCGACGAAGGAACTGGTCATGGGCGGTGCAGATTTCGCCATATCCGCAGTGACTACAATGAGGCTTTTCGGATCTTTTTCTGCCGTCTCTGTCATCATGTCGGCCCAGTAGTCCGCGAGATTTTTATTTATCCGGTCTATGGCCAATTGGGCTGCAAGACGGCGAAGGTTCTCAATGAGAGCCAGCCTGAGCATGATCGGAATAGCCCAAAGTTCACCCAGCTTTAAATTCGTGATGGTTTGATAGGCCGACACAAAACCGTAAAGGCTTTTGAGATCCACTCGTCCATCACTATGAGAAATAATGGCAAGTGCGATATCATAAACCCTGGGAAAACCTGCTGAAGGCCCGGTTGCAAGACGCGGAAGGGCTTCGCTATATCCTTTAGGTAAATGTTTTTTAGCAACATGGATTTGTTCTTCGATCAGGTAATAATTATCAAGCAACCATTCTCCGGCCGGTGTGATCAGGTCATTTTTCTGTGCAGATATGGTGAGAATGTGATGGACTTCTGACAGCATCTCGCTATTCTCATCAAGGCGTTTGAGCAGTTGTTCAGGTGCCGGACCTTTGCTGAGGGTATGTGCTGCGGCAAGTGTGACGGCGAATTGTTCCAATTGTTCTGTGCTGAACAATTCAGCTCTGAGCGGCGATTTTTCATTCGCGTACTTCCGCGTGAGGTTATCTCCCAGGAAAGGTAACTTGATCTGAGATAAAAAGTCTTGAATCGGATTGCCCGGCATAATGAGTTCCTGATTTTAATTTAAAAGTTAATCTATGAAATAGTTTAAGAACCGGCCGGAGATGATTCTGAACAGGGCAGCATCCCTTAAAGACAAATCAACTCGTGCTAATGTTTGAGGGATTAAATAAGCATATGGAAAAAATAATACAATAATCTGATAATGAATTAATTACATCCTGATGGCTAAAGCCAGTATATCCTTTATATCTAACCAAGGATAATTTCTGGTAGAGATACAGGAAGAATATCATGGAGAAATCTTTAGTTGCCCCAGGATTTATCCTGGGGTTAAGTCAGAAGGAGGATATTGGCTTTAGCCAGTTGTAAAAATCCAGATGGCTAAAGCCAATATTATTTGTGAATCTTAACCCTATGCTAAAGCATGGGGCAACTATAGTCTTACCTGAAATACTAATGTAATGAAGAAGCTAATCAAAATGTATAATCTTTAGTTGCCCCAGGAATTATCCTGGGGTTAAGTCAAAAGGATGATAATGGCTTTAGCCAATTGATAAACCCTTTTCTTGTTAGCTACCTGACAAATCCAACCTTTTCCTGCAATACTTCCGTCTTAGATCAAATAAAAACTAACATATTTGTCCATGAAGAATACGGACCCAACGATTTCCATTTGCTTATCAATATGCACCCTATTGATTGGATTCTCATTGATACAGCAGGTTCATGCGCAGCGAAACATAGCCTGGCAAAAAAGCATTGGCACCGAATACAGTGACAATGCATTACGCATATTCAATGGTGAGGACGGAAATATTGTCATTGCCGGTGATGAGGTTCATGCAGATTTCACCGGCAATCTACGGAACTACATGGTCATCGCTAAAATTGATGTACACGGACAGCAAATCTGGAAAACCTATCATGATATAGCTTATGAGACATTCAGCTTGCCCCTTGATTATTATTTAGGCAAGCAATTTTATACCGAAGAAAACGGCCAGAAATTTATTAACATCATCATACATATAGCGGATCGAAATCTTTTGTACATCGTATCGGACGCAACCGGTGACTATTATTCATACAGTGAAATCAGCTCGAACGTTTTCACTGTATCGAGAGATCATGTTGAGACAGTTGCAAATGTACTTTGTTCAATACAGCAATCTTGTTATGGCCCAGACTCCCTGGTAGTGCAGCACTTTGATCCTAACCCGATCATAGGAGGTAATCCTTTAACTTGGACTACCGGGCTGAAACAAAATATCCGTACTTCTCCTATCCAGGGACATTATGATTTCAATATCCAGGATATTACAACAGATACTAATGGGAATGTGTATTTGTTAACGCAGATTGACAGATGGGATTTCCAGTTCTGTACGGATTGTGGTGATGCATTTATTGATGCGTATTCGGAGATATTCAAATTTGATACAGCGGGCCAGCTTGTGAAGCATTTTAAATTGAAGACAGCAAAGGCGGTGGTTTCCAACATGCGTTTCCTTTCTAATGCGGATGGAAAATTAATTGTCAGGATTGATGACATCAATGCAGCAGGTACAGAGATTATCACTTCCATTTATTTCGTTAATTCTGATCTGACGCTTGACCATCAATTTAACCTCAATCAGCAATACAACCACATTGCTTTGGATAAGGATGACAATCTATTTGCATGCACGAATGTCTATGATCCGGCAGATCCCAATATCAAAGGATTGTCTGATGTGCTTGTATCGAAATTTAATTTAAATGGGGTACTCCAGTGGAAATCGTATTATGGCGGCAATAGTTTTGATTATCCGAAAGGAATAGTTGTGACGGATGATGGTGGATTGTTATTTTTTGCAAATACAGAATCGGCCGATTTTGATATTGATGAGAATCATGGGGGCCAGGATATGTGGCTGGTTAAGCTGGAAGAAAATACCACTACAGTCCAGCATAACGCATCTGATACATATTCAATATATCCGAACCCGGCGAGTGATTTTATTAATGTTTTCGGATTACCGGCAATGGGTGAGATTTCAATTTTTGATTTAAATGGACATGAGGTATTAAAACAAGTGAGTAATTCTTCTCAGCAAAACATTTCTGTTGAAGGATTACCTGCAGGATGCTATCTTCTGAAGATCAGGAGTAATACCAAAATCTCATTCATGAAAATTATCAAAAGTTAACTCATTTGTTTCCTGATAGCAATTACAATGAAGAGAATAGGTTATGGATAAATGAGCCTTCGACATTTCTTATTTCTTTTTGCATTTGCATTTACAATTTTTCACAGCTGAAGGCCTGTTCATATAGTCTCGTTGATCATATGAATAAGGATTGGCCGGTATGATTTGGCTATTGATCTGGTATCTTTCACCAGATAGATAAGTGAATGCATCAGTCATTTCAAAGTCCCTTCCTTCAGGAGCAGATGAAAGATCATTCCTGATTTTGACACAAAAATCGATTGAGGCAATTGATTTTTTCGGATATTTTTCCTGCCATGGCTGAATGGTGGCAGTATTATCAAATTTAAAAATCACTATAATTTCTGGATCTTCAGAAAATGGAGTGGGTATTTCAAGACCTGGATTTTCTTGTGGGATTATATAAGTAATCTGGCCGCTTGTTGTTTCACCACCTGCGGTCCACTTTATCACATTGATACACTTGATATCCAGAAAAGAAGGGAGGACCAATTCGGCCTTTAACTGATCAGCGGTCAATGTACCGTCATTAAAAAACTCTAAGTGATAAAATGCCTTTTGGTCTCCCCCATTTTTACAGATTCTGACTAATTCTATTTGGTTAGGATCATGACTAGCAAGAATATTTTCATTCAGAACAGTTGTATTTTTCAAATTCCTGTACTTATCGTAATTCAAAAGAGTGAAAATTGCCCTGCTATTTGAATCCGGAATAGTATTAAATCGGGTAGGAAGTAAATTGGTAGGTCTTAGATTAATATAAATAAATGCTTGATTTGAATTATTATTACCAAAAGTGATTGTACCATCCCCATTATCAGTCGCCTCGATATTACAAAATTTTGTATTGTTATTAAATATATTGGAAACTTTAAAATATATACCCTGAACAACCGCTCCGCCTGATAAAAATTGTATCTGATTGAACTCTAGTTTATCCATAGGATGAGCTTTGTCCCTGGGGACAATCAACGTGATATCACTTTCTTTCACGACATCATGATTAGCGGATAGATTCGATTGTGGTTGAGTATATTCAAATTGGAAAGCATCATGTCTAGGAATTATTGCAGGACCATTTATTGCCTGGACTCCTCTTGGAGGATCATCATCTTCATAAATATTAGTGAGATAAAGCTGCTTTACAACGGCTCCGGTAGGGCAATTTATTTCATGTGAAGTAAATGGAGTAAAAACGGGCCGAGGGTAAAATGGATCATAAGTTTGATTGTATTGTGCGTCATTCGCACAGCGGCTATTAAAATAACGTCCATCTGAATAAATAATAAAGATGTCATTTTTTTCTCTGCTATTTCCTGTTCTTGCAGGATGGTTTATTCCATTCAATGTAAAAGTATTCTGGATTTCAGTTCCTGTGTCATATTCATTCATATAACGAATATCATCCCATCCTGATTTACCATGCGAATCAAGGATAAGCCATTGCTGATCAGGCACAATTTGGCCGGCTAAAAATGAAATATCAAAGAGAATGATCAGCATCGCCGTCAGGCCGGTGCAATAGTTTAAATTTTTCATAAGGAGAGAGCATTTATGAAGGGATTAATAATAGATGACAACCGAAATAGAAAAGTAACCTTAGTTATTTATTTTTTGAAAAATATAATGCAAAAGCGATTAATAGCATCATGAATATACAAAGACCTCCAATAATCATCAACCTTTTATTTTTAATTTCCAGGGGTTCCATATCGCCAGCTCCGATAAATGCCGCCCAATAATACGGATGCCTGAATTTCGATGAATGAAGAATGAAATCCAGCTTGCATTGTCTAAGCGCCTCATCTTTCCTCATTCCTTTTTGAAGGTATTTATAAAAAGAACTCATGAAAGATGCCGTAGACCGGTCATTGATGCTCCAGAGCGAATAGATACTGGCCGCAGCGCCTGCTTCCATAAAGCTTCGTCCCAAACTCCGTATACCTTCACCGGACTCAAATTTGCCGAGGCCGGTCTCGCACGCGCTAAGAACTACCATGTCCAACGGATTGTGCAATTGACCAATCTCCGAATCAGTCAGCTGGCTTGGCTTGTCAATCGAATTACTTAATGCCAGATAAGCCTGATCTTTTCGGACAACTGCATGCCCGGCATAATGAAATATTTTAGTGGCGCGGATATTCTTTAACCATTCTTTTTTATCTCCTGATTCCGATCTCCTGCTTCCCCATCCAAATAACCGATAGATCGAATCAATCTCATTTTTTGCATAAGGCAGGCTATACAATAAACCTCTGGAAACCTCCGGATCTTCACCACTCTTTGTTCCGTAATTAGGTGCAAGGCAAAAAATAGCAGACTTTTTTGTTCCTTTTAGATTTTCATACATATATGGTTCGTATTGGTACATATAAGAAATAGCTGATTCCTCAATACGATAATTACCGCAGGCATTCTTCAGCATTTCAAAAGGAACTAAGCCGATATCACCCTCCGGAATAAGCACAATTCGATCTGGCAGAACTTCAGATACAGGTTCGATAAGTATTTTATCTAATTGTCTGAGAATAGTATCATTTGTATTTAAATTCTTCAATTCCACATAAGAATTGAATTTAACCAAAAGCGAATCAAAGGTTGATTTTCTGCCTAATTGAACAAATTGACTATGACCACCAATCGATGAGAGGGAATAAAGATAGCTATCAGTGACACAATATTCTATATAATCAGAATGGGGAGCCTTGGCAGTCCTTTTTTTTTCG
>JBDSPM010000129.1:0-6058 GCA_039930325.1 Saprospiraceae bacterium | reverse complement strand
GATCATTAGGGACTATACGATGCAATCCATGGTATACACAGCAGAGTTTACTTATGGGGGATGCGGCGCATGCGATTGTTCCTTTTTATGGACAGGGGATGAATTGTGCGATGGAAGATGTTTGTGTCTTCGATCAGTGTTTAGACAGGACTCCCGATGACTGGCATACAGCATTCCAGGCATATCAAAATCTGCGCAAAAAAGATACAGATGCTATAGCTGACCTTGCGCTTGAAAATTATACGGAAATGCGTGATCATGTCGACAATCCAAATTTCATCGCGAAGCGCCAAATAGAAATGCAGCTTGAAAAAAAATATCCTGATTATGCATCGAAATATAATCTTGTTACATTTCGTGAAGATATCGGGTATGCTGAAGCGAAGGAAAGAGGCCATGCCCAGGATGACTGGTTGCTGGACTATTGTAGTCGAACGGATACCAGCCACTTGACTGATGAGCAATTGGAGAATATTTTCAGGCAATTGTCAATGGGCAATTTGCAATAGGCAATTTGCAATAGGCAAAAAATAAAAATATGGCCGTTCGTTTCGGCTGAGGCTCAAAGACTATCATCGTTTCGTTTCGACTCCGCTCAATCGGGATCAGTTAATGTGAATCTTCTAATATAAATTAACTTTATACCATGATAAAACGACCTTTTAACCTTCAGGCCTGGATCGACGAGCACCGGCATGAACTCAAACCTCCGGTGGGCAACCGAAATCTATATCATGACGCCGGAGATTATATCGTCATGGTGGTAGCGGGACCGAATGCCAGGAAAGATTATCATTTCAATGAGACAGAAGAGTTGTATTACCAATTGGAAGGTGATATCAATTTGCGAATCCAGGAAGAAGGCAAAGCAGTAGATATTCCAATTCAGCAGGGGGAAATGTTTTTACTGCCTGCAAGAACACCGCATAGCCCTTCGCGTTCTCCGGGTTCGATCGGTCTGGTCATCGAATTGAAAAGAAGTGCTGGTGAAGATGACGGCCTTATGTGGTTTTGCGACAATTGCAATACCAAGCTTCATGAGTCGTTCTTTCACCTGAACAATATTGAAAAGGATTTTCTTCCCCGGTTCAAGGAATTTTACGCTTCAGAAGAAAAACGCACGTGCCCGAATTGCGGACATGTGATGGAAGCAGACAAACGATTCGTTGATTAATTTACGATTTTGGATTTTAAATTTTAGATTTTATAAATTGTAAAAATTGAGGTGATAAATCCTTTAAAAAATATTCAAAATTGTAAATTATCGTTCCTAAGATATAAATCTTAAATCCAAAATCGTAAATCGCAAATCTTCTAATGAAGAAAACTTTTTTTGCTTCTGATTTTCATCTTGGGACGGACGGCGTGACTAAAAGTATTGACCGCGAACGGCTCATCGTCAAATGGCTTGAGGAGTCGATTCCGAATATGATGGCCCTCTACCTGGTGGGTGATATCTGGGATTACTGGTTTGAATATGGACAAGTGATACCTAAAGGATATTCCAGGCTGTTAGGCTGCCTGCGAAAGATCAGGGATGCGGATATTCCTGTTTATTATTTTACAGGTAATCATGATATGTGGATGTTCACATATCTCACTGATGAGTTTGATATTCCGATTTACCGGCATCCGGTCATTCATGAAATCAATGGCAAGAAATTTTACATTGGTCATGGTGATGGATTAGGCCCGGGTGATAATGGGTATAAGCTGATCAAAAAAATATTTGCTAACCGGGTCAGTCAATGGATGTTTTCGCGTGTGCATCCCAATACCGGGATCCGGTTGATGAAATTTTGGTCGGGTACCAGCCGCCAACATACTGAGTCAGAAGAGGGATTTCTCGGTCCGGAAAAGGAATGGTTGATTCACCACGCAATCGATATTTTAAAGCAAGAAGACATCGATTATTTCATATTTGGGCACAGGCATCTGCCTATTGATTACGATCTTGGAGTGAAAGGTGCCCGGTATATAAATCTCGGTGATTGGTTGATTTATAATTCATATGCCGTATTTGACGGCCAGCAACTGTCATTAGCATATTATAAACAGCTATAGAAATTTCTTCTCTGATGGAATTTTTACCTTTGTCGCTTCGTTTCAGGACGACTATTTTAATCTATAATGAATATCCGCATGACCTATTCCACCAGACATATCCTGTTTTTTGCCTTTCTTTTAAGTATGTTGCAGATGAGCGCTTCAGCCCAAACCCCAATGGACGAAGCTATCCGAACAGCTGATATCATGCCATCTCTTCCCGGATGTCCGCCTAAAATGATTGATGAGTGTTCAAAGCAAAAGCTCATTGAATTCATTAATGCCAATATCCGAACACCTGAATCTGCAAAAACACAGGGCGCAGGAGGTTTGGTAATGGTTGAATTTGTCATCGAGAAAAATGGGAAAATCGGAGAAGTGAAAGCGCTTCACGATCCCGGCTATGGTCTGGGTGAGGAGGCTGTCAGGGTCATTAAGCTGATGAATGATAAAAAAATGTGCTGGGAACCTGCAAGGGAAAAAGGCAAAAAAGTGGCCTACAGGTATATGGCGCCTGTTAAATTTAATCTGTCTGCACCAGTCAGAGAATTACCTAAAAAGACAGCTGAGGATGGAAAAACTTCTTCAACTACTAATGTATATGATGTAGTGGACGTGATGCCACAATTTGCAGGCTGTGATCAACATGCATCGGATACAATTGATTGCACTTTCATGAGCATCCTAAGGCATATCAAGACTAATCTGAAATATCCTGAAGAAGCGAGGACGATGATGATTCAGGGTCCGGTGGTAGTTGATTTTGTCATTGATTCATCCGGCAAGGTTACATATCCATTGGTTACAAAAGGGCTGGGTCATGGTACTGATGAAGAGGCACTTCGGGTGGTAGCACTGATGCCTGCCTGGACTCCGGGTGTACTTGATGGGAAGCATGTCGCTGTGAAGATGACGATCCCGATTCTCTTTCAGATCCCCAAGGAGAAGAACTAGGCAATCCCATTCTTATTAATCCTACCAGCATTTACATTGTTTAGTGCCACTACTAATGGTGCCACTAAGACTTAATTTACTGATTCTCAGTATCTCTGTAATTAAGAAGATTATGTGTTTTTAAGGTGAATATATTTAAGAAGAATATTAACTATTTGATTTTCAACTAATAAAATCTACCCTTCTCCATAAAATCATATTATCCTGATATTTCTGGCAAGTCATCCCCAATAATTAATGCCACATTGTCATCAATTTTTACTCTTTGCAGCCATTTTGTCATCAAATATTCTGCTGGAATATAATTTGATTAATCAGGTTATTAATCATCTAAAAATATTCAGCTTATGAGACCATATGCATGTTACCCTGGTGCAAGAGCGGTTTTCAACCCTATGCGCACAAATTTCCAGGTGCCAAATTCCGATAATGCCGGCTTTGTCACTGGAAAAGAAATTCGTCCTTCAGCCAATATTATCCGCAAAGAAGGGCTTTATGAAATCCAATTAGCTGTTCCAGGCTTTTCGAAGGATCAGATCCGGATAGAAGTGAAAGAAGACCAGTTAGTTATTTCCGCTACCAACGAGAAACAGGAAACTCAAAAAGCAAAATTCCTTCGCCAGGAGTTTGACTTCAACAGTTTTAAGCGAATCTTCAGGTTACACAGGAATGCAAATTCCGCTGCACTCAAAGCAAGCTTCGATCAGGGAGTTCTCACGATTTCTATTCCTGACAAGGAACCAGAAACCATCCAGATAAACATTCAATAACCCACTTAAACTACAGATAAAATGAACCACACAAAATTTAACCATCCCCAACCTTCGGAGGCTATTGGCAAATGGATTGACACTTTATTCAACACCACGCTTAGTGATGCGATGGGTATGGATAATTCCGCTTCCAATCCTTCAGTAAATATCACTGAGGACGAGTCAAAATATAATCTTCATCTCGCAGCCCCTGGCTTGACAAAGCAGGATTTTAATATACGCGTTGAGAATGATCACCTGATCATCTCGGTGGAAAAGAAAAATGAGAAGGAAGAAAATGTGACGGGCAAATTCACCCGTCGTGAATTTAATTACAGCGCCTTTAAAAAATCTTTCCGCCTGGATGACAAAATCAACAGAGAAGGAATAACAGCAGCGTATGAAAATGGCATCCTAAATATTACCCTTCCTAAAAAAGAAGTAAGTATGGAGAAGCCAAATTCGCATGTGATTGAAATTAGTTAGATTGGTTTTCGATTCGGTTTGAAAAGCCACCTGGAAGGGTGGCTTTTTTTTATTATTCAGCATGCTTTCGTGTTGAAAAGACGGTCCTGTCAAGCCTCGGCTCATTTTCCGGATCATAACCGTAAGCTCTAAGGGATAAATGATATGCCGATTTCAATTTGAATGCATCGCTTTGCTGTCGCCAGTACGCAGTTGTATTTGAAGCCTCTTCTGCTGTCTGGCGTTTAAATGCTGTCCGATCTAATTTTTCTTCCATGCTAAAAAAAGTTTAATCTCCTTATTCTAAATGTTCAATATCATCCAGGTCTTTTTTTCTTCCGGAAGCAATTTTTGCTTTTAAAAGTTCTGGAAGTGAAATAACTTTTACTTCTAGTCCTTCCACTACCCTTTTTTCCAGATTCAAATATACTTTTTCAAAATCCATTCCCTTTACAGCAAGCATCACATCGATACTTACCGGTGGCCTTCCAAACGTGAATACATCAAAGTCAGAATTTCCAAGGAAATTATTCATTGACATATCAAAAAGAGGCATTCCGAATTTTTGATATGCCTGGATCAGTTTAAGATAATTTTCTTCACTTCGTTCCACCCAAATATCAAGATCACCGGTAGTTCTGTTGTATCCATGCAAGATAACAGCATAACCACCTACCAGGACATATTTTACATCCGCTTCATTTAGCGATCTGATAAAATCCTGAAAATCCGGGTTGAAAATATTCTGCATTGCTATTTAATGAATCAGTTGTAAAGCTATGCTTTCCTTTTAACCAGTCATCTTCTGGCTATACGTCTGATAATCTGTTTCAGCAGGGACAGTAAACACAAATACATCCAATTTATCCTGATGAGGTAAAAGAGAAATATCCGCTCCGTCATCCACGATAATGAAGTCATCCTGCTCAATGGTTTTCCCATTGATCGTTCCTGATCCTGATAGCACATAAAGTGATCTGATTTCTGATTTATTACCTGACCAATCGAAAGGCGTTTCATTGATTTTGATCCGCCTGATGTCGACTTTCGGTGTATCCAGCCTCATGAGTCCTTTTACACCTGCATAATGAATGACCATCGCATCATTGACCATTTCTTTTTCAAAATCAGCTTCCTTATAATCATCGTACGTTGCTTCTTTTTCAAGGGTCTTTGACAGATCCGGATCAACCCAGATTTGAAATATGACACCCCCCTTTTCAATATGCTCTGCATGTGAGATGCCATTTCCGGCGCGGATGATCTGTACATCTCCTCTCTGAAGCGGTTTCCATGCATTCATTTTGGTGTCGAAGTGACGGATGTTTCCTTCGAGTACAAATGACATGATCTCAAAGCCCTGATGCGGATGAAGACCAATGGTACTATCCACCAAACCTTCTGCTCTGGCCCAGTAAAAAAGTGATGAATACGGACGGACAAAACCGTGATCCTGAGGAAATCCAATTGGCTTGTTTTCTATGATCTGGCCGCGATTGAACGCACCATAAGCATGTTGTGATTTAGATATAATACGCATAATGCCGTTGTAAACGTGAAGGTAAATTATTGGTTCAGAGTGTAATGTTGTAAACGCATTTTATTAACCCTAATTATGATAGGTCAAAGGATGCCAGATTATTACCCCGCGCTAAAGCACGGGGCAACTAAAAATTCTGCAATTTCAAAATCTTCTTGTTTGCCTCCGGCCCCTGGGTTCCACTTCACTCATCCTTTCGCATGGAAACACAGGGGCGATTGATTGAAAAATGTAAATTGATTTCATTTTGAAACATGATTTAAAGTGGAAATCTTTAATTGCCCCGTGCTTTAGCGCGGGG
>JBDSPM010000128.1:0-2776 GCA_039930325.1 Saprospiraceae bacterium | reverse complement strand
GAAGGCAATTTCGCGAATGCGATCACTTCCCTGATCAAAGCCATCAAGCTGGATGATCGCCGTGAAGAATATTATGCTGAGCTGGCTTATTGCTATGAAAAAACAAAGCAATACGGCAAAGCGGATTTTTATTATACCAAGTCCACTGAGACAGGCCCTGAAGAAGAGCAATACTGGCTGGCGCATGTCAAATTCCTGATGCGTCGGAACAAGTTTGAAAAAGCGCTCGATGTCCTGGAAGAAGCAGATGATTATACTGTAGGCCCAAGGCTTTCATATTGCAAAGCAGCCTGTTTGTATCTCCTCGGCAAGAAGAAAGAATGCATCCAATGTCTTGATGAATTGCTTCCGGAAGATTTTGATTCACACAAGATCTTCTTCAAGATGGCACCCAAGAGTAAGACGGACAGAGATATCCAGTCGATGATCCGGTATTACACCATGGAGAACTAAAAAAGAAAAAGACTAATCACATATAGTAAACCCGTCAATTGCAAAGTTGACGGGTTTTTTTATTCGTTGAGCGTAGGTTGAACCGAAGCCGGTTGCTGAGCTGTCGCACTGGGATGAGTCAAGCCAGTCGAAGTATCGAGTGTAAGCAAAACTCCGTTTTGCGAAATCATAATTCGCAGAATCTAAATATTCTACATCTTCATAAGCTTTGCATTATACACAATGCCATCTTTCTCTGTAATGACGCACATGTACATTCCGGGTGAGAGATTGGGTAAGA
This sequence comes from Saprospiraceae bacterium, assembly GCA_039930325.1. GTDB lineage: Bacteria > Bacteroidota > Bacteroidia > Chitinophagales > Saprospiraceae > Opimibacter. The sequence goes on along the minus strand of JBDSPM010000128.1, from coordinate 2,043 downwards.
AGATATTAATCGGTACAGGAATATTTGCCTGATCAAAAACTAACTTTCCATTCACGTCATATAGCTGTATATGAGCAGGACGAAAAACTCCGGCGTGTGATTGAATACTAATTTCATTGCTGAATGGATTTGGACTTATCGTCAGATCTGAAAAAGATGAGGTTACATCATCAGTAGCAGTGGGCAATATCTCAATCCACTGACAGGTGCTGTCGGTGTCATATTGATTGCTGACGGTCAGGCATACGTGATATAAGCCTGGTATAAAAGTGTGTACCGGGCTCGGTGTTGAACTTGTACTTCCATCATCAAAGTCCCAAAGCCAAGTCTGTGGATCATAAAATGACAGATCTGTAAACCGGATGTCGAATAGAAAGCTGGGATTATCTTCTTCATATCTCCATCGGGCCACGGGGTGGTTATTCAATCCTAATGTATCACAAGAACTTTCATCCAGTGGTCCGAGACGAAAATTTGGAAGATTGGGTGCAGAACGGCCATTGGGTACAGTCAGATTGATGTGATGTTGAAGAAATCTGCATTCCGCCGCTGGAAGGTCAGGTCGGTCAATGACATGCATGTATTCACTGCTTCCTGCCGGGGGAACAATATAAATTCTGCCATCCGGTGCAGATTTCATAGGACCAAATTGCGTCTCAAACCAGCCTGGCTGAACAAAGCCATCAAAAGTGTCTACCAAAGTTTGTGAAGCTGGGATATCATCTGACCAGAGATCCCATTGCCAAAGGTGTTTATTATCATCGGCATACAAATAACGTTCTGATGGAGAGAATGCAACACCAGTAAAGAATCCAAACTCGATGTGGAATGTATTCAAACGTTCCAGATCTCCGGTACATCTATCAAAGGAAAATAATGTAACATATCCACCTTCATTAGGTGAAATTGCATCTGTCCGAGCCATATAATTTCCATGAAACGAAAAAGATGCTAGGTCTAAGCCGAATTTAATTTCCATACCCAAAGTACCCTGATGATCAAACCTGATACCATTTGGATCCAATACATTTGTAAAATAACCTGACCCATTCGTTTCCATCGTTATTATCCACCAATCCCTTCCATTCGCATGTCGTGTGGCGAGAATTGGACCTGTAAACCATTGATGATAAGGTTCAATCAATGAGTCCTTGTACATTAGGGTAAAGGTTGAATCCAAATTTATCCTTACTCTTGCTTCCAAGAATTTGGTTAAAGCAAATCCCCATAAAGGATGAGGTTCTTTAATATGGTAAATTACAGAATACAAATTCTCACCATCGGGAACAGGTAAAATCAGAGCACCATCGTGTTGAGGAAATCCTAAAGGACCATAATCAGAACTATAAAAATAATTCCAATATCCGAAAGGGTTTTCTTCAAAAGCGATGGTGTCTGATATGGTTATTCCATTCCTTCCAAATATTTGCATTCCGTTTGTCCATATTATTGCATTTCCATTTGCAGAGCAAATATTTGAGGAGGTCTCACCCATTTGCATTTGCTCATTAAATAGAAATTCAATTTCCAGTGCGGATTTACTAAAATCAAGGTTCATTACACTGTAGTTAGGACTTCCCAAACTATAATATCCAATAGTCCATTGATCACCTTCTTTTTGAGATACAGCTAAAGAGTAAATCAAAAATAGGTTTAAGGTTATAATTATTCTGGGTATCCTCACTTTACTATAATTAATGGTTTAGCAATGGTGCCAAAAAGCGTTTTGCGGCTTATCTGGTTGCTGAAGCCACACTGATTTATGTTCCTTACCACGGCTTAAAAGCCGTGGCAATTAGGAATTATCCAATTTCTTTTCAAACAAACGACTGACGATTCACAACTTAGATTCTCTGCACATGATTTATTTCGCACGGAGTTAACGGAGCCAAACGAAAAATTAAATATTCCCCATTCCCCATTATCACTACTCACCACTCACGCTCTCACGCTCTCACCTAGCACTTCCCAACACCCCAGGCTCCATCTCCTTAAACGCATTCAACCCACAATTTAAAAACGCTTCATATCCATCGATATCCG
>JBDSPM010000127.1:0-6470 GCA_039930325.1 Saprospiraceae bacterium | reverse complement strand
GATTGATCCAACAGGTCGAATCTCCCGTGTCCCATTGGCCAAATCCTGCAATGAATCCCCGGCAATGGAAAAAACCTGCAGGGAAAAAGATTCATTGATAAAATAGGTATTGAACCTCATAAGTCCCGGAAGGACTTCCGGGTTGGAACTGATATTGCGCGCTTTGACTATGGTAGTTTGCGTCAGCGTCAATGGACCAGTGTAGACAGGGGACAAAGCCGTAGGTTCGGTTCCGTCCATCGTGTAATGAATCTCCTGATTAACGCCATTTTGAGTGATTGTCACCTCAACCGAATCGGAATAAAATCCGGCAGGAGGATTCATGCCTGGCCGTGTACATAAACTTTTGTATTGTGAGGAAAGATTATTAGAAGCTCCCGGGGTCGGGGCAGTACAGATCTTCCAGGTATTGCCTCCATCTACACTGCGGCAACGAGATTGGTGCAAGGCTGTTTTTTCCAGTGCTAACATTTGTAGGATGGCTCCTTGTGAGTTGGACAAAACCAAAATATCGGGTGTACCCTTGGTTTGCGTCAATCGAAACCCAGTATGAAATGAATGATTCACACTAAGATTGCGGCCAGAACACCAAACGATTAAAAACGAATCCGGCTTGATCGAGGTGCCCAATGGAAATTGAAATTTCTTTATTTCAGCTGAATCATCGCTGATCCAGTATCCGCTGATATCGGCAGTATTGATGCCATTGTTATACAGTTCGATCCAATCTTCATAATCATTGTGGTCATCTGTAAACTGCCTGAGGTTGGCTGCTGAATATTCGTTGATGACCACCTGGGCCTTAGTAGTGGCTAATGCGGAGGAAATAATCAAGAGGAGGGAAAAGTATTTTAAGCGCATAAATTGAGATTTCAAGTCAATGGAGTTGTGAATGTAAGGACAATAATGCTTGGACTTGTTTTATCTCACTCTCGCTCATCCTCATTGTTTATAAAGGTTATAAAGGTTATGAAAGGTTATGAAAGGTTATTAAGGGTTATGAAAGGTTATTAAGGTTATTAAGGTTATGAAGGTTATAAAAGGTTATTAAGGGTTATGAAAGGTTATTAAGGTTATAAAAGGTTAATAAGGTTATTTTTGATCACTTTGTAGTCGTTGCTTCCACGCCATTCATTCCTCACGCTCATCCTCTCTGTTTAGCGAGTTTAGAAAGTTTAGTTAAAAGCTACTTAGTCATCATAGTCTCCACACCATTCCAGCTTTCTGGAAGTCCGTTGACAATGAACCCATGTATCTTATGTAAGTACCCGAAAGCTGTTAGGTCCAAAGGATTAGCTTGATAAACCAGATCAAAATATTTCCGGGCATTCAACATGTCTTTTGCATAGAATGCTTCCATGCCAGACTGAAAGATTTCATTGCTTTTCTTTTTTAAGATTACCTGTTCGAGTTCATCACCATCGAAACATTCGTAGATATCCAATGCATTAAACTTCCCCTTCGCCTGTACCTTCCCCAAATATCTCAAATTAAATCTCTCACGGTCATCAAGCTTCTGAATAGTCTCTTCACTCAAAATGAAATTAACATTGAAGTGCTTTGTGAGGCCTTCCATTCGGGAAGCAGTATTTACTGTGTCTGAAATAACAGCCGCATCGGTACGCATCGAATCACCGATGATACCCATCATCAACGGACCACTGTGTAGTCCTATACCAAGACGGATCGGTCTGCGCTTCTTTTCTCCGCGCTGTATATTGTACTCACTCGTCATTCTCAATATATCAATCCCGGCCTGCACACCATCATCAGGCTTGTCCATGTACAGCATCATGATCGTGTCACCAAGATATTGATTGATCATACCATGATTCTTTTTCACAATCGGTCCGACCTTGCCTGCGAGGGCGTTGACAAATTGGAAGTTTTCACGAGGGGTCATGTCTTCTGCCAGCGCAGTGTAATCCCTGATATCCGAAAACATCACGTGTACATTATGCTCCACCATGTCACCACGACTGAGATCAAGAATACTCTTACGTCCAATCGAATGAATAAACTCATGCGGGATAAATCGATCAGTAGCCACATGAATTTCAAAATTGTCCATCTGTGTCTTCACTCTTGCGAGCAATTCATCTTTTGAAAATGGTTTGACGATATAATCATTCGCACCTATACCCAAACCTTCTACAAGATCATTCACCTGGTTCTTCGCGGTCACCATGATCACAGGTAACTCCGTGAGCATATATTTCTCGCGAATTTTCTGACATACCTCATACCCCGATATCCTTGGCATCATCACATCCAACAAAATCAATTGAAACGAATGTCCATTCGCCAACAAATTCAATGCCTCCTGTCCATCTTTTGCCAGTGTTACAGCATACCCCTCACCTTCAAGATGATTTTTCAGCACCTTCAGATTCACAGGCTCGTCGTCGACCACGAGAATTTCTCTCCTTCCAGGTTCCGTAGTTGAGCCTTCAGATTTTGCTGCTTGGATTTCAGATTGCACTGATTGGATTGAAGGTGATTTTTCAATTGAAGGATCCGTTCTAACCGAGGATATAGATTTATGGATTGGGGTGGAAACGCGATTGTTATTGGTTCGAACGTGATTGAAATTGGTTCCAACGCGATTAATCGAGTCTCTACCAATTTCAATAACGCGTGTTCCGTCAATCGCGTCTGTACCATCAATCGCGTCCGAAACATCTACCGCGTCGCTACCATTTTCAATTCGGTCCCTACCGTCAATCGCGTTACTACGATCAGCCTCAACAGGTATCGTAAACGAAAACGTCGACCCCTTCCTTACCTCTGACACCACACCAATATTCCCACCATGCAGCTCCACCAGATATTTTGTAATGCTCAATCCTAAACCAGTCCCACCAAACTCACGGGCAATCGATCCATCCGCCTGCTCAAATTCACGAAAGATGGAGGCCTGTTTTTCTTTTGCAATTCCGATTCCGGTATCCGTCACACTTGTCACGATCATATTCTCCACCTGTTGTGCATCAATCGTAATCGTTCCAGCTTCAGTAAATTTTATAGCATTCGCAATTAGGTTTTGAAGAATCTGCTGAAGACGATTTTCATCCGCCAGGCAACACGGAAGATTTTCAGGGATCTGATTCCGCAACACAAGGTTTTTATCCTGCAACATATGCCTGTTCATGCGGAGACACATTTCAGCCATGTTGCGGATATCAACAGCCTTTTTCTTCAATTGAAGATCATGCTCTTTCAATCTTGAAAAATCAAGAATGTCATTGACCAGGTTTGACAACCGTCGTCCGGATGATATGATCAGCTCAAGATCTTCTCTTTCTTCTTTTGTTTTTATTTTATCCAACAATGATTCTGATAAACCCACAATTCCATGTAATGGTGTCCTCAATTCATGCGATGTATTTGCCAAAAACTGATCTTTCAATTTATCCACGTGCCTCAATTGGTTACTCACCGCCATCTCCTGCCGCAGTTTTGCCTTTTGCAATGCAGACCTTCGTTTATAAAAAAGGAAAAACAATCCTCCCAGTATCATCAGCATCACAGTCTGTGTATACCACCTGGCCAAAATTGGTTTTTGAATGATCAAAGGAATGACGATTTCATTTTTCGACCACTGGCCGGTGGAGCTCTGTCCCTTGATGTGTATGGTATACCTACCTCCCTTCATGCCTGTGATGCGAAGGAAACTTTCCGTAAGATGAGTCCAATTGGTATTGAGACCTTCAATGTAATAAGCGTACCTCTTTAGCTTAGGGTCGTCATAATCCAGGATAGCATATTCTATCAGAAACGAAGAGACATTCGGTCCCAATCGTATTTCCTGCGTCATTGCAGCCGGATAGGTAAGATCCTCTGTCACTCCGGTTTTTTCATTGATGGCTTCAAATTTGGTCAATTCTACAGGCAAATTGACAGCATTGACATCAATCATATCCTTCGGATTGAAACGAATAAATCCATTGAGCGTTCCGAAATAATAGTAGCCCTCATGGTCTTTGAAATAAGATGCTCTATTAAATTCTTCATGAGGTATACCCTCATTCTGTAAAAATGTCCTCACTGTTCCGGATTTCTTTTCAAACCTCATCAACCCCATGTCGCTGGGCATCCAAAGAAAGCCAAAGTCATCTTCGAATATGGCGTAAATCACATTATGTGATAATCCTTCTTTGATCGTGAAAGACCTGAACGTATTTTTAGTTCGATCCCAACGGATTAGGCCACCACCTCTTGATGCTATCCAAAAAATGCCATCTGCATCCACATGGAGATACAAGAGATTGTTGTTGGGGAGATGAGCGGATTTTTCGTCAATATGTTCAAGCACACCGTGATCCGGATCTACGAGAAAGAGGCCGTTGTCGGTAATGAGCCATACACCTTCTTTCGTTTCGAGAATTTGGTATATTATAGATGAATTCAGTATTTCGTAGCCATTCAGTTTATCAAATTGAACAGGTGGATTATTATCAGCGGGGTTTTTTGTCCAAAGTCCTTTCACTGATCCAATCCAGATAGCTCCTGAATGGATTTGAAAAACGGACCATGAGGCGCCTGAATCGTGTAGATCAAGTCGCCAGTTATCTTTCTTTTTTGTATCCGGATGATATCGGTAAATGCCAAAATCATCACCTACAATCCATAAATCCAAGTTAGAATCGGTAATGGTGGCGTTGCCCTGGAATTCTGGACTTGGCAAGGAATCAAAAGTTAAAGTTCCAGGATGGAAAATAAAGTTTCCTCTATAGGTCAGAACATAGATATCTCCTTTTTTATTTTCTCCAAAACCCCGGCATGAATAAAAATCGGGTGCATCATCCCGGAGAAAAGAAGTAAAATATTTAGTTTTTTTAGAAATGATGGTAACACCGTTGCCGTCACCGGTCCTGAACCATGAATTTCCCATGGGGTCACAGTAGGGGGTGTTATTCATATTAAATGCGGGAACCTTCTTCCCTGTGTTGGGATCAAAACTAAAGTTCTCCTTTCCGTCCATGCCCCATATAGTTTGATAATAGGTATTGAATCCAATAAAATAATTAGCCGTATTTTTTTCCGCTATCCTATAGATATGAGAGAACCCAGATGAATCCAGGATCGCGGAGTATTCAATATTGTTTGGGGTAGTCATTACAAAACATACTTTTCCCGGTGCCATTTCTCCAACAGGTGTCCAAATAACCGGTATGTCGAAATGGAAGGATGGGATGGGAGGTGGGAGAAAGTGGCGAATCCATTTCCCGTCAGGATGATACACGTAAACCGTATCATTATTCTCAAACTGGGGAATAATGGCATCCGTATAGGTGCTGAAATTCAAGATTGATTTATCTGTTGGAAGATCAAAGAGATGGTGCAATCCGTCCGTATTGAATCTATAGACTTCGTTGTTGATTGTCAGGAAATAGAGATTGTGAGCGGCATCCGTGGCAAGGAATTGGATATTCCGGGTTTCAAAGGATATTGAAGGATCCAGGTAGTCTTTAAGTGGAATGACTTTAAAACTGATAGGGTCAAGGATGTCTATACCGGTGATGGGCGATCCGGACACTTCTCTATGGATGACCCAGATGTTCTGTTTGGCATCCAGGTTCAAACCATAAATGGTATTTGATTGCAAATGATGGGATTCACGCGTCAGTATTTCAAAGTGTTGGCCATCGTAGCGGTTGAGTCCGAAGTTGGTGCCGATCCAGGTGTAGCCACGTGCGTCCTGGACGACGATATTTACGAATCGATTGGAGAGGCCATCTTCGGTGGATAGGTGTACGGTTTTCCAGAAATCTTCCTGAGCGCGAATTGTGCTGAAGCAATTCAAAAAGAGCAGGGTGAAAAGCAGGAGTCGGATGTATGAAGGAAGCCCTTTAGGCACGAATTTGGATTTGGGTGTGGGTGGAAAGTTACGAAAAGACCATGGATGGAGGACGAAGGACCAAAGACCTGGGACGAGGTACGAAATACGAGGTACGAAAAACATGTGCCGTATCGCTTCGACTCGCGCTCAGCGACCGGCAAGAAAATTCCAAAAGTGATTTCGACTCCGCTCAATCAATGAAGAGGATTTAAAATATTATATCAAATGTTGAGCGGAGCCGAAACATTACTGTAGAAATTTCCATCGGTCGCTGTGGTTCGACTTTCTTTATTACAACCTTATTCTACAGCTCACCAACCGCGGAGTCGAAGCGAATCTATGCCCCTTCACTTATTCTGCATAATTTCAACACCATTCCATCCCTCAGGCAATCCCTGCATAAGGTAGCCATGTACCCTGTGCAAAAATCCACCGGCCGTGATATCTGCTGAGTTGGATTGATAGACTTGCTCAAAATAGTGGCGAGCAGAGGTCATGTCTTTTGCAAAGTAGGCTTCCATGCCAGCATGAAATTGCTGCAGGTGAGCGGTCTTCAGTTTTACCTGCTCATCGGTGTCGCCGTCATAACATTCGTAGATGTCCAAAGATTGATGTTTTCCTTTGGCTT
>JBDSPM010000126.1:0-6589 GCA_039930325.1 Saprospiraceae bacterium | reverse complement strand
ATGGCGGAAGAGGAAATGGCCAATACCATCATACCCTTCTTTGCTAGCCCAGGAGGCATAAGAAAGATAAATTTGGGAAGCATGGGCTTCTTTGGTCATCTGGGCATTGAGCATTTCTTCTATTGTTGGAGAAAGTCGTTTCGTGTCAATCATAAGTAAGTTTAATTAAAGTATTGAGCAAAACAAAATTTAACCTCAAAAGATGCAAAGCAGGAATTGAATCGTTTGTCTGAAGGTTCGAATATATTTCTACAATAACCAGTTGGAAAAAAGGAAGGTCCGGGCACTGATTTCGAGGAAAGTGGTGTGCAACATTCCCACGCATAAAAATGTACTACTTATCCATTATATCTTTATCAGTCAGCAATGAACTCCCTAACCAACCAAATCCTTACCCCGACGCAGATCGATCAGCTTTCGATTGACACGATCCGTTTTTTATCTGTAGATGCCGTTCAGAAAGCAAATAGTGGCCATCCTGGTTTGCCGCTTGGAGCTGCTCCTATGGCGTATGTGCTTTGGACTAAATTTTTAAGTCATAATCCAACAAATCCGCATTGGTTCAATCGTGACAGGTTTGTGTTGTCGGCCGGACATGGTTCGATGCTGCTGTATAGTTTGCTGCACCTGACCGGATATGATTTGCCCATGGAAGAGATCAAACATTTCAGACAATGGGGAAGCAAAACGCCCGGCCATCCAGAGCGCGGCGTTACTCCGGGTGTTGAAACCACCACAGGACCTTTAGGCCAGGGTTTTGCAAACGGCGTAGGCATGGCCATCGCTGAAGCCTATCTGGCAGCACGATTCAATCAACCTGGGTCTGAAATTATAAATCACTATACATACGGCCTTGTAAGCGACGGCGATCTTATGGAAGGTGTTGCTGCAGAAGCTGCTCCTCTGGCAGGTCATCTCAAGCTGGGCAAATTGATTTATCTCTATGATAACAATCATATTACGCTTGCTGCATCTACGCAACTCACTTTCACAGAAGACCATCTAAAAAGATTTGATGCCTATGGCTGGCATACGCAATCCATAGAAGATGGAAATGACCTGGAAGCCATCGAAAATGCAATTCGAAATGCACAGCACGAAACCGAACGTCCTTCGATCATCAGTGTCAGGACGCATATTGGATTCGGATCTCCTCATAAGCAGGATACATTTGCGGCTCATGGTTCTCCTCTCGGTGATGAGGAAGTGAAGCTGACAAAAATTAATCTTGGATGGCCTGTTGAACCTACGTTTCTAATTCCCGAAGATGCAATTAATCATTTTCGCAAAGCTGTCATCCGGGGAATGAAAATTGAATTAGAGTGGAATGAAACTTTTTCATCTTTCAAAAAGAAATATGCATCAGAGGCAACCGAACTGGAAGATATGATCCAGGGCATCATTCCGCAAGGTTGGGATAAGAACATTCCGGTATTTCCGGTCGATAGCAAAGGAATGGCTACACGTGTTGCTTCCGGAAAAATCATGCAGGCATTTAGTCCTATGCTGACCGGGTTTATAGGAGGTTCTGCGGATCTGAATACATCAACACATACAGAGCTGAAGGATGCCGGGAATTTTGAGCACCCATCCATGGCAGTTGGTGATTTGCAAGGATCTGCCGGTGGAGGATGGAGCTATGCAGGACGCAATCTGCAGTTTGGAGTTCGTGAACATGGAATGGGTTCTATATCGAATGGCATGGCAGCGCATGGAGGTATTCTTCCATTCTGTGCGACATTCCTGACGTTTTCAGATTATATGCGACCTGCGATACGATTGTCGGCATTGATGGGATTGAAAGTAATCTATGTTTTTACACATGACAGCATCGGTCTTGGAGAAGACGGGCCTACACATCAATCTGTAGAGCATGTCGTAAGCCTGAGAGCTATCCCGGATCTGAATGTGATCAGGCCATGTGATGCCAATGAAACTGCCATCGCATGGCGGATGGCCATTGAAACAGATAAAACACCAACCGCTTTGATTTTATCCAGGCAGGATTTACCTACATTGGATCGGGCCATTTATGCATCTGCTGACCATTTACATTTCGGTGGCTATATTTTATCAGAATCACCGGGTGGATCACCTGATTTGATATTGATAGCAAGTGGTTCAGAAATCATGCACATTGTAAAAGCCCAACAGGAATTACAAAAAAGTAATATTGCAGTGCGACTGGTCTCTATGCCTTGTTGGGAACTGTTCGATGCACAGACAGACGAATATAAAAATGAAGTGCTTCCGCCATCTATTCTCAACAGGATTTCTGTAGAAGCAGGTATAACTCAGGGTTGGTCTCGATATACAGGGGATAAAGGAGAAAGTATAGGCATCGATACATTTGGTGCTTCAGCACCCGGTGATGTGATGATGCGTGAATTTGGCTTTACTTTAGAAAATATTTGTACGCGAGCGATAGCTTTACTTAAAAAAAATCAACGTGATTGATCCAATCGAAAATTTATCAGGGACGGCCATGAAAATAGGAATTGCTGCTGATCATGGTGGTTTTGAATTAAAAGAATATTTGGCAGAAAAATTAAAAGAGCTGGGGTTTGACATTTTTGATTTTGGAAATACGGAGCTGAATAAGGATGATGATTATCCTGATTATATTGTTCCTTTAGCAAAGGCAATTGCAGACAGTTCGATCACACGGGGTATCTCGATTTGTGGCAGCGGGGTAGGCGCATGCATTATAGCCAATAAAGTAATGGGTGTAAGAGCATGCCTTATTCATGAAAAATTTTCTGCGCGGCAGGGCGTAGAGGATGATGATATGAATATGATCTGCCTGGGTGGACGGGTGATAAGCAAAAAATTAGCTTTGGAATTAACTACGACGTTTTTGCACTCAAATTTTAGCGGCTTACCAAGACATATTCGTCGCCTTGCAAAAATGACAGATATTGAAAAAAATAAATAGCACTAACCAACTATGGAAATTAATCTACAAGCAGGTCATCCGGCTACGCAAAATATTTTAGTGAATGTTCCCCGGTTGATTACAGCATATTATACAGGCATTCCGGATCCGAATATCCGGGAGCAACAAGTTGCGTTTGGAACATCAGGTCACCGCGGATCGTCTATCAGAAATTCTTTTAATGAGAGACATATACTTGCGATAACCCAGGCCATCTGCATATATCGTGCTGCGCAAAAAATTGACGGACCCTTATTTCTCGGGTTTGATACGCATGCTCTTTCGGAACCTGCTTTCGCTACAACGATGGAAGTGCTTGCCGCAAATAATGTCACGGTCATGATCGCGGCCGGAAATGAATACACGCCCACACCAGCTTTATCACATGCAATATTAATTTATAATGCGGGACGTACCACAGGTCTTGCTGATGGAATCGTCCTGACTCCTTCGCACAATCCTCCTGATGATGGAGGCTATAAATACAATCCACCCAACGGAGGGCCTGCAGGCAGTTCCATAACAGGCTGGATTGAATCCAAAGCAAATGAAATACTGAAGGATCCTTCCTTTCCGGTCAAAAGAATTTCATTTGAGAAGGCGCTAAAAGCATCAACAACGCATCAGCATGATTATGTGACCAACTATGTCAATGATCTTGGTAATGTCCTCGACATGGATCTGCTCAGTCAATCAAAGATCAGGATGGGAGCTGATCCGCTTGGCGGCGCCGGAGTTCATTACTGGCAGCGAATTGCAGATCAGTATCAACTGGACTTAACGGTCGTCAATAAAGTAGTAGATCCCACCTTCAGCTTTATGACTGTTGATTGGGATGGACAGATACGCATGGATCCATCCTCTCCGTATGCTATGAAAGGATTACTAGCCATGAAAGATCGATTTGATATTTCATTTGCATGTGATACGGATCATGACCGGCATGGCATCGTAACACGCAGTGCGGGATTGCTCAATCCGAATCATTATTTGTCCACCTGCATCTATTATCTTTTACAACATCGTCCCGGTTGGCCTCGTGAAGCAGCGATTGGAAAGACGCTGGTGAGCAGTACATTGATAGACCGGATCGTGGCTGATGCGGGAAGAAAACTTTATGAAGTGCCGGTTGGATTCAAATGGTTTGTTGATGGACTCATCGATTCCTCGCTTTGTTTTGTTGGTGAAGAAAGTGCGGGAGCGACATTCCTTCGACGGGATGGAAAAGTATGGACTACCGATAAAGATGGTTTTGCGCCTGCATTGCTCTCAGCAGAGATCACTGCAAGAATGGGTCGGGATCCGGGCATTATTTACGAAGAGCTCACGCAGCAATTTGGAATTCCATATTATGACAGGGTTGAAGCAAAAGCAAGCCCCGACCAAAAAGAAAAATTAAAAAACTTGTCCGCTGCGCAGGTAAAATCAAAAGATCTGGCAGGTGAAAAAATAACCGGCATACTAACTCACGCTCCGGCTAATAATGCTGCGATTGGAGGAATTAAAGTCACTACGGAAAATGGTTGGTTTGCGGCCCGTCCGTCAGGTACCGAAAATATTTATAAGATCTATGCTGAAAGTTTTGTGAGTCCGGATCATTTAAAATCAATCATTGCCGATGCGCAGGTTTTGGTCGATGCTGCACTGGTTTAATAAAGTCATCAGGAATTTAATTGCGAAGCTGCTTCACTGTCAACGAACCATTTAACTGAACCTTTTTCGGGATTAATAAGCTGTGCGGGATACTTATCCGGATGATAAGGTCCTTTTAAAATATTTTTTAGAACAGAAGCTTTCTTTTTTCCAGTCACCAGGAAAAGAATATGGTGCGCCTGATTGATCAACGGAGCTGTCATTGTGATCCTGTACATTTTTTCCTCTTCTACATACACGGACCTTACACCTGCTTTTTTTTCATTAATAACTTTAGTGCCGGGAAAGAGTGATGCTGTATGGCCATTTTCTCCTAGCCCGAGAAAGATGAGATCAAACCTTGCCTTCTTCTCACCAAAAAATTCACTGATCTCTTTGTCATACTGTTTTGCTGCATCCTGCGGGGGAAATTGAACAGGAATGATATGAATATGATCTGAAGGAATATTCATTTTATCAAGCAATATGCGCTTAACCTGGTGTGCATTATTCCGTGGATCATCTAACGGCACGACACGTTCATCACCCCAGAAGAGATAAATATTATTCCATTGGATTTGTTCTTTAAAAGAAGACGTAGAGAGCAGTGAATAAAATTTTAGGGGGGTTTCGCCGCCTGACAATGAAACAATAAATTTTCCTTTTACTGAAATGACCTGATTGGACAGCGTAATAAAATATTCTGCAGCAGCTACATTCAGCTTCTCAATATTCTCAAAGATATCAATCTCGTATTTCGCTTTAGACATCTTTCTGATGTATCGTTTCGTCTCCGCTTAATTTTTTTCAGGTGGCATCACTATCCAGCTATCTCCATCCCTGGCGATAAGCGCTTCAGCATCTTCAGGCCCTTGTCTTCCGGCTTCATAATTTGGAAAATTGACAGATGGATTTGCTTCCCAGGAGCGGATGATCGGCATCAGTATTTTCCAGGCGGCTTCCACCTGGTCTGCCCGCATAAAAAGAGTTGAATCTCCTTCCATGATATCCAACAGTAAAGTCTCATATGCTTCAGGTGTTCCGGAAGTGTAGGTATCCTCATAATTAAATTGCAGATCTACCGGATAGAGATTCATGTTGAGGCCTGGCCGCTTAGCCTGAAAATTAATCCGAATTCCCATCAATGGCTGGATATAGAGTATGAGCCTGTTCGCCTGCCAGTTGTCGGCCGTTTCAGAAGGAAAAGATTGATGAGGCACGGGCCTGAATTGAATGGTGATGACCGACATGGTTTCACTCATGCGTTTGCCTGTCCGCAGATAAAATGGCACGCCTTGCCATCTCCAGTTATCAATAAATAATTTTACTGCTGCAAAGGTCTCTTTCGCAGAGTCCTTGCTTACATCAGGTTCCAGACGGTATCCGATTACTTTCTTACCCTGAATCCAGCCTTTTCCATATTGACCCCTGACCGCATACTGATGCACTTCTTCAGGACGTATTTTTCGAGCGGCATTTAATACATCTACTTTGCGATTCCGTACTTCATCCGCATTAAAAGAAACCGGCGGTTCCATAGCGATCAGGCAAAGAAGCTGGAAGAGATGATTCTGAATCATATCGCGCAATGCTCCTGCCGTCTCATAATAATTTCCCCTGTTTTCAACACCTAATTGCTCTGCCACCGAGATCTGCACGCTGTCAATATAAATGCGATTCCAAATCGGCTCGAACATCGCATTGGCAAAACGAAATGCAAGAATATTCTGCACCGTCTCTTTTCCCAGGTAATGATCTATACGGTATATCTGTCCTTCATCGAATATCGTATGAAGCAAATCATTGAGGTGTTTTGCACTTTCCAGATCGTGACCAAACGGTTTTTCAATGACAATGCGGCTTTGCAATTTATTATCTGCCAGGCCTGAGGCACCTATTTTCATTGCTATTTGTTCAAATGAATTTGGAGGGACAGCGAGATAAAAAATACGGTTCGCCGATGTCTTCCATTTTTTCTCGAATTTTTGAATTTGTTTTTCTAAAGTTGCATATGTGGGGGCT
>JBDSPM010000125.1:0-5589 GCA_039930325.1 Saprospiraceae bacterium | reverse complement strand
GTAATTCACATTCGGTGAGTATTTGCAGGTGTTTTGAAACGGTCGGTCTTGCTGTGTCAAAGTTTGAGGCTATGGCACCTGCGGTCATGGATTGCGAGGCCACCAATAGAAGAATAGCCCTCCTTGTCGGATCAGCTATGGCTTGAAATACGTCCCGCCTTAAATTCATTACGTAGCTATTTGACTACAAATATATGTGTAGTTATATAACTACGCAATATTTTCATCCATTTATTTTAGTATTTATAATCTTTGCCATGAGTTACTTCCTTCTCGTAAAACCGTCATCACTCCATTTTTCACTACCAACACCATGTCGTACGAAAAAAAGACCTTCTGGGTCATACTTCTTTTTTATTTCAGCCAATCTTAGATAATTTGAACCCCAGAATGATTGTTGCCAGTCTTTTTGAAAAAAATTACTTTCAGAGACATAACTTCCTGCATCAGGAACAACTTTCAGCAATTCGTTTATAGCTTTATTAATTTTTGATGATCCTCTGCGAGCTTCCTTCATATCAGGTTCATGGCCCGCTAAACCAACAAAAGCCGGTTGTCCTTCGCCGGCAATGATCGCAAGGGCAAAGGCGTCCAGCACTGCAGGGTTCATAGCCGTATCTTTTGCTGCTGCAATTTCTTCGGCACCTGCACCTGCCAAACCTTTGTTAAAGTGTAAGGATAATGTCCAGTTACGACTCGCGGCAAAGATGGCATCTGTTAGTTGATGTACTTTATTTTTTTTCAGTAATGATTTAGGCAACCATGCCGAATGATATGCGTATAGAAATTGCCCCGTTTCATCTTTGGCAGAGGCCCAATATACGTTGTGAGCCGGAGCTCCGGGCCGATCGTCACTTGCTATGAGTTGCGGTGCATATTGCTTCAGAAAATCAATATCCCATAAACGTTGTGCAGGCAGATCAATAACTGTTAACGGCATTTCAAATGTATATTTTTCCGGCATTTGCTTTACCAGGATTTCAAAATCCTGCCAGATTTCTTTAGCCTGATTTTGATTAAGGCCTTGAAATACCATATTAAAGTTTACAGTGTTGTTAGTATGAAAAATAATTTGTTCTCCCCAATGTGGGTTAAAAAGCTGCGTATTGTACTGCTCCATTATTTTTTGAATTAATAATTTAAACGAAGCATCATCTTTTGCTTTGATCTTGCCGAATACAGCCCCGAATTTTTCCGGAAGTTCACGGGTACGTAAAGTTAATTTCGTAACGACCCCAAAACTGCCACCACCACCACCTTTTAGTGCCCAAAATAAATCAGGTTTGATGCAGGCATTTACAATCTCTACCGAACCATCTGCGGTTACGATTTCAGCTTCAAGCAATGCAGCCGATGCCAGGCCATACTTTTTCGAAAAACTTCCAAATCCACCGCTTTGAATTAATCCTGCAACACCAACTGTGGCACAACCACCCCCCTGTACATACCTCCCGTTTTTTGTGGTTACTTCATTGTATGCCTGAAGCCACAAAACTCCTGCTTCTATGGTTACTGCCGGCTGAGGCCTTTGTGTTGATTCACAACCTTCAGCGATAAAGCTTTCATGAACAAGAATTTTATTCATCCCTCTAGTCCAGACAAGTAATGAATCGGCAGAATTTGAAGTGCCCTGGTAGCTATGTCCACCTCCTTTTACTACTAATCTTAATTTGTTGGTTCGGGCAAAATTAACCGCGGCTACTACGTCTGCAGTATTTTTTACTGCCACTGCATACACACTTGGTTCGGTTTGCCAGGCATCCAGCCAACCTGATGTTTGAGTCAATCCAGGATTATCACCAATAAAATAGGGATTTTTCAAGTTTCTGAACAGTTCATCACAGGCAGCATCATCGGCAGTGTTTTTACAAGCTGCAAATGGCGTTTCAATTTTTATAAGGTTACCGTTTACGGCTTTATTTAATTGTTCCCATTTTTCGGTTGAAGGCCAGAGTGCATCTTTTGGCCTAACTCTTTTATACTTGTTACACTCATTCAAAAGATTATCAGAGAATGTCCATAGAGAAGAACTGCCTATTGAAATTCCGGGTAATAATAGGGTTCCTTTTAAGAATTTTCTTCTGTTTAGTGACATAACAATATTTATTTTTTCAATTTGTGTAAAATGTTTTCATTACAAAGGTTGCAGGATGGATTTTACAATGACCGTCATGTTAGTCGCAGGCATTTTATTATTCGTTAGTCAGTCCATATGAATATTGAATAACATTTGCCGGTTGTCCACCGGTAGCTTTATAAAAGTCTAAAGCGTGTTGGTCGTCAATGTCGGCTTGAACAAAAATTTCCCGGTGTCCAAGTTGTCTGCAATATTCTTTTAGTTCAATAATAATCTGTCTTCCGATTCCTTTCCTTTGATGTTCAGTTTTTACTGCAAGATCATATAAGTAAACATCACTTCCGGAAAAATAAACCGAAGGCAGAATGTAGGCTGTTAAACCTCCCACTACTTTGTTTTCTAACAATGCAACAAACACCATAAAGTCAGGTTTGTCCAGCAGATTTTGTAAATGATTTTGATTGGGGATTGCAAAGTTTTTCATTTCAAAAACATCTTCAAAGACAAAAATTAATTCTTGAAAAAGAATTAGATCCTGGGATGTCAGTTGTTTTATGATAAATTTGTTTTTTGAGTCCATTGTTTTGCTTTCCCCTTCCGGTTTTATTTTAATCTACAGTTATCCATTTCCCAGTTTGTTTTGCGATGTCAATAAGTTCTTGTCCATGTCTTGTCATTAAATTATTTTCAATCATCCTTATTGCTCTTTCTTTATTCTTTTTACCCCAAGTGCTTTTTGGGTTTCGTGGTGTAAATTTCAAATAGCAACTTTCGTTATCTCTGCTATTTGCTTTACTATCAACCCAACCATAACATAATGCATTTTCAATAGCATCGTGCCAATGAACACTTGGTGTTTTGCTTTTTTTATGATACACAATTAGGTAAACAGATTTTTCAGATTGGCAATGTTTATCCAACCATTCTCTCCATTCTTCGACGGTCCCGGCGTAAAAAGTTTGAATGTCGTTTTTAGTTTCCACTGGTATTGTCTGTTCGTTCAAATCTAAAAAGTTTCAAATTGGCTCTTCGATTTCCTTTCAGAATTTCACTAACGCGGGGTTATGGGATGAAGGTAAATGAAGTTGTTAAAAGAAGGGATTACTTGCACCTACATTGGAAAGAACTGATTAAAAGCATAATATATATATAAAACATTGAAAAACAGGCTATTATATAAATGTTTGAAGAAAATCTGAAAGAATCATTATGATTTGATTGACATATATTTGCAAATAAAGCTTATACTTCGAGTTATAGGTACTATTTTTGTTCTCTCTGGTTATATCTGCCGGTACTATTGCACCTCTTCTAAAGAAGAAAGTTGCAAAACACCTCTTTATTTATGAAAAAAATCATTTATAACCACATTATATTATTGTCTAAAAAGTCAATTATATGTGTGGGGCTGATGGTGTCAATAGTCATTTATATAGGCTGTACGTACGACTATGATGGCACGCTGGATAATCTTCTAACCGATGCTCTCTATGCCCATTCTAAGACAGGTACACTGGAAGGCTATACACTTCCATCAGGTGATGACTATGCTGAACTTCCCAACCAGGACATTAAAAATCCTGTCACACAAGCGAAAGTAGAACTTGGAAGGCTTTTGTTTTTTGAGACTGGCATTGGGGTACAACCTAAATATCAGGTTTCAATGCAAGCCTTTTCATGTAGTAGTTGTCATATCCCGGCACGTTCATTCACAGCCGGCCGCTTTCAGGGAATTGGTGATGGTGGTGTAGGATTTGGAATAAGTGGAGAAGGGCGTGGAAAAAATCCATTGTACCTGGGCTCTGAAGTGGATGCCCAGGGCGCAAGGCCTCTCCCTGTGATCAATACCACTTTTATCACTAATGCTCTTTGGGCAGGTACCTTCGGATCATTTGATGTCAATGCAGGTACTGAAACTGTTTGGCACCAGGATACATTGGTGGAAATCAACTTTCAAGGGCTTATGGGTCTGGAGGCCAACAATGCGAGGGCTTTGGTCGTGCACAGGCAAATGATTAACAGAGCTGTGACGGATTCGCTTGGATATACGGCGATGTTTGATGCTGCATTTCCGGAAATCCCAAGAAACATAAGGTATACCAGACTGACCGGCTCGTTTGCTTTAGCAGCTTATCTCAGGACAATCCTGACAAATCAGGCTCCGTTTCAAAATTGGCTGAAAGGCAATCATACCGCCATGAGCGATCAGCAAAAGCAAGGTGCCGTTTTGTTTTTCGGAAAAGCTGGCTGTGTCCGGTGCCATAACAGCCCCTCTTTAAATGCATTGCCGCATAAATTTGCCGCCCTGGGTGTGCGAAATCAATTTCAAAGCGGATTTGAGGTCTTTCGAACTGACGAAAATGATCAACGCAACCTTGGTAGGGGTGGATTTACCGGGTTGACTGAAGACATGCATAAATTCAAAGTCCCTCAACTCTACAACCTGAAGGATTTTGGTTTCTATTTTCATGGTTCAAGTAAACCATCCATTCGCAGCGTGGTCGAATATTTCAATGAAGCAATTCCTGAAAATCCGGATGTTCCCATTTCACAAATATCCCCATTATTTCGGCCTCTCCATCTTACAAATGAGGAAGTAAGTGACCTCGTCGAATTTCTTGAAAACGGATTATATGACCCTAATATGATACGATATACGCCAGACCGCACCTTGACAGGTAAATGCTTCCCTGACAATGATCTTCAGGCCCAGATCGATTTAGGTTGTAAATAATTCCATTTAACTTTCTATCTACATTCCTTTTCAAGTCGCTGACACATGTCGTCGAGGAACCCTAATTTCTTTCCCCTGAATTGTCAAATGCATTCTTTTTATACTTCTACCGTTCATTTTTATGATGCGCCAGGGTTACCCCCAAACTCAACCTGAAGTTAACTGGCTCACCGGGAGTAAATCGCCACTCACTTCATACAATATTCCCTTTAATCGCTTTTACCACATTCTCGCTTTTGGAATGTACCTGAAGTTTTCTGTATATGCTTTTGATATGACCGCTAACTGTATCTATGCTAATGAAGCAAGTATCGGCAATCATTTTGTAACTCATGCCTTCCACTAAGCATTTAAGGATCTCTTTTTCTCTTTCCGTCAGGTTGAATTCTTCTGAAGATTTTTCTGCCGGTTTATTTTTAAACATCTTCAGCACTTTGCTGGCAATGCTCGGTGTCATGGGCGCGCCGCCTTCATAAATTTCTTTGATGGCGGAAAGTATCTGAACAGGCGGAGTATTCTTGAGAATGTATCCTTCAGCTCCATTGCAGATGGAATGAAATATTTTATCGTTGTCGTCAAAAATTGTTTCCATCAGGATTTTTACATCGGGAAATTTTTCTTTCGCGAGCTTCACGGCTTCGATTCCTGAGATGCCGGGCATTTCAATATCCATCAGAATTACATCGGGAGATGTCTCTCCAATATCTTTAATGATGTTAATGCAATTTGCAAAGGCGCCCGAACAGGTGAATCCTTCGCTGCCTTCAATCAACTGAAA
>JBDSPM010000124.1:0-9286 GCA_039930325.1 Saprospiraceae bacterium | reverse complement strand
GACAGGCCACTTGTGATGTCCAAATCCTTAAACTCTGTAGTATAGCCCGCTGTAATATCAAACAAACCAGCTATCGTGGACTTTATTTTGACCTTGGGTGTTATGGAAGACCTTATAAAAAGGTTTTTACTAAGTATGAGTTTGCTGGTATTAACAATTATTGTGGTGCCTGCCAATGAAGAATGAAAGACTATGGTATCACCGGACACTGCACAACTTATAGCAGACCTGAGAGTCCCTATTCCGGAATCACCTGTATTGCTCACCAGGAGATTGCAAAAAGCTCCTGTACCAACTGTTATGTATTGAGGACAATACGATTGAAAACCACAATTGTCAGTGGCTTTCCAGACTCTCGTGATCATATTTGCATTTGGGCAAACTCCCCCACTCTGTGCATCTGAATACGTAACCGTTGCATTCCCATTAGGACAAAAATCCGTTGCAGTAGCATATCCTGTGTTCGACGGAAGTGTGGATGCACCACATGCGATTGTGATATTTCCAGGGCAAGTCATTATCGGAGCACAAGCTAAAGGAGTTCCATAGGTATTAGCTGGCGTACCGTATGGTGCAGGTTGTGTAGGCGGTGGTGGTGGTGCATAAATGTAATTCCAATTAAACGGTATAGTATGTTCTGTGGTAGGTACTGAGCCTCCGGTTATAGTGATGGCTGTCATGACTATGCCGTCATTTCCCGGAAGAAAGCCTCCGTATTGAGGGTACTGTTCAAGGTCACCTATGACAGAGGTAAAAAAATTAGCGGGATCAGCGTTTGGATCGTCTATATGAAAAGCGATTGTAAATAACTTAGTCCAACCTGGAGCAGTAGCAATGTAATGCGCATAAGGTGGTAAATACCCTCCAATATGCTGAATGCCTCCATTCACATAGTCCGCTGCGCCAGCAAAATTAAACCAGGCAGGTCCTTGGGTTATTAGTGTAGTAATAACAGGTACTTCAGCTTGATATGAAGTCGGAAAAGCCATGACGTAATTTTGAAACTCAAGCTTAGAGTCATCATACCAGTACCTTAAATTTATACCGAATAGCTGTGTATTTGGGAAATTCGACTGGAATTCAACATCAACAAGATATTGCAATGAATCACATGGAAACCTGGGATTCGAAAAACGCAGAGTAAAAATGGTATCACCGACAGCGAATTCACCAACTGTCTTAGTAGTAGAAGATGCAGTAGGTGTCCTAAAATGAGTTGGATCAATTGACAGTCCTAACCTATCACCATTTCCAGCATGGCTGAGTGGCATGAACAGGACCAAAATCAAAAGGACATTGATTAGCCTGTATAGAGAGTACATATACGATTTCAATTCTAAATATTTAGTGGATGCCCTGACAGAAATTTTATTTCTACTCAGACTCAATAACAATGCCATAAGCCAGTGTATCAGATTAAAGAGCTCAAGAATTCAACTTTGGGTGTATCACTCTTTTTAATCTCAATGCTTTTTGTGGTTTTTAAGCCACGGGGGAGGGTAAAAGCCAGACTAAGATATATTATCTGTTTGATATTACATTGCAGAGAATAAATATTATTTCAGCTTCACTATATATCAACAAATGAAATCTCAAAAGGATTTTTTAGGGTGGACCTCTCTATTTCCCTAGAATATCAGGAAAATACATATATTATTATTTATAAAGTGTAATCAGCTGATTTATATAAGATAAGGCTACGTATTCTTTTTATTCTTGATTATTTAAAAGCATAATAGTATCAGAATTAATTTAATATATATTTCCGGATTAGCAGGAAAGGCTTACAATACGGGTAAAAAGCAAAAATAAGTCCTCCAGAATGGTACCTAGCTGGCACTTTAAAAGCAATGATTACCCAAAAGATGACTGTTCTTTCTTCCCATAAGATCCTGTTTTCGCTTTCTGACCTAATTCATTTGAATCTGAGTAGTACCGCTAATCATAAGGCTACTAACTGGATAATTGCGGATCAGATACTCTCCGTGGGGAGATTAGGTTAAAATCCTATATCAGGGAATAAAAAATTTAATAACCGAGGTCTGGCCACTATTGAAACAGTAACCGATATAAAATCCCGAAGGTAAATTGACCTCACTACTCCATTCATTACTTTGTAAAGCTTCTGAAAAAACTCTGTTACCTGCAATACCGGAAACGTAAATTTTCCATAGCTGATTCTCATCGGAAGTAACCCCTAACCTGTATTGCGTATTATCAAACCGAATTTCAAAGTTGCGTTTTACTGTTTCTTTTACACCGACAGTGCAATCAGTTTGCAGGGGACAGTATGCTCTTTTCGCCAGAGTACAATCTAGAACAAATGGATTTTTCTTTCCTCCCTGGTAAACAGCAATTTTATCATTCCGAAGATTTTCAAAATCATCTACCGGATCCTGTTCCTGCCATGCACATAATGTAGTTCTTTGCTGTTCAAAGTAGGTGGGATCGGCAGCAACAGCATCATCACGGTAAATGGTCCAGAAATAAAACATTGCTCGTGAAATATCCCCTTTTACAGATTCCCTTGGTTCGAAATATCCGGGCTCGAATTCACTGTAAGCATTGATATTAATCGCCGGTATGCTAGACATTTCTTGTCCGAGATAATACCATTTCGTTGTGCTATTGTCATCAATGTCAGAATATGGAAAATCACCCCTGTCCGAATTTACCGCAACACGCGATGGAAACAAGTTATACATATTCATTTGACCATTTGTACCATCTCCTGCACCTTTCGCTTGTGGCCACCCATGTTCAAGGTTGATGGATTCAGTTTCATTGCCACTTCCAAATACCCATTGGGAAGGATCAACTCCCGGAGGTAAATAATGGGGAAGAGCAGTATAAATACATCTTACTGAATCGTTTTGAAAAAATATGCGTGCATAAATCGTGTCTTTTGCTTGTGCCAATGTGAGCAACTGAGAAGGTGTATATTCTCCTCTAATAGCTTCAGCAAGTGCCTCGCCTTCAAGACCCGGAAAGAGTTGAGCATTAATATTATGTCCTGCCAGTAACGCGAGGACCAGAAACATCAAGGACATTGACTTCCTGCTGACAGAGTATAGAAAGTGCGCGTGAATCATGTTTTCAGCCTGGCTTGAGGAATTTGAATTGCAAAGTTAATTTGATTTTCCCATTGCATAAAAAATCCGGATTCGTTGCCAAATCCGGATTTTTGTTGTCAGGTCATATCGTTTTCAAAAGCTAAAGTCGATATAGGATCGCCTGTGCAATTGAGTTGTTATGATTCTTGATTTTTTTCCCAGTGGTGTATCAATAATTACAGTATAAGATGAAGGCTCTACATCCACTATTAATGCCTCGCCTTTATCATTTGTTTTAATGCTCATGATGGGTGTTCCTATGATATCGCTTTCATTTTGTTCACCCGAGTAAAGATCAACCTTGGCATTCGCGATGAATGATAAAGTTTCGCCACTGGTATTTATACAACTGGTTTCACATTGATTGGTCCAGTTCAGATAAGTAGTACTAACCATGATCTCAGATTTGCCTGGCTGAAGTAGATTGTCTATGCTTTGATCTAATGAATCTTTGGAACATGAAGTCAGCCCAAAAGCAACCAGGAAGAATAAGAGCAGGTTTTTCATCAGCAGGCGGTTTTGAATGTGCTCCTAAATATAATAAATTTTAGCAGATGGGCAGAAAGTCCTAAGCCTCATGGGGAAGCTAGATGCCGCATGCTAGATGCATCTACCTTTTGTTTGGCGGATTTGTTAAGCCCCCTGCCTCAACGAAGGACAGAATATTTTCAAAAGTAAATTCATATTCGTTCAATTAAAACAAATTTTAAATTCTAAATCTATTAAAAACATATTGTAGAATTTAGATATTTCGATCCTGAAGGGATCACATTTGGTTAGCCATGGGTGCAACCCATGGACAAAATGCGAAGGAATATTTCAGACCCTGAAGGGGTCTAATAGAAAAATGTTTCTATGTTTTTTTCTTTAGGCCAGCCCCCTGGCTGCAGGCAAAATTACCCCTTCACCTTAAAATCAACAGTGATGGTGCCACACTGTTCTAAAATTTCACTCACAGTAAATTTAAATTGCAAAGCTGCTTTGCGGGCGATCTCTTTTAGCTCAGAGTCAGTGGTGGTAGATCCTTTTTGTGTATACTCTGCTTTGATCACTTTACCGCTTTTATCAACGCACACATTAATCACCACGCGACCTGTTTTCTGACTTTTGTCACTGATCTGAGGTTCATTGAGCACACCACGTTTACCAAGGCCTCCCCCTACTCTGCCACTTCCTTTTGTGATGCCTTCAAGGTTAGTTGCGTTTGGGTCCCCGTTTGGATCGCCCTGACTACCGGGCTTCCCTGTGTTTCCTTTTCCGCTACCGCCGAGCAGATCACCGTATGATTTTTTGGCTTTATTATAGTCTTCCTGTTTTTTGGCTTCTTCCGCAGCTTTCCGATCTGATTCTGCTTTGGCTTGTTTTTTAGCTTCTGCTTCTTTCACCCGGACTGCATCCTGTTCATTGCTTGTGATCACTTTTGTATTGACCTGTTTTTCAGGGGTCCTTGCAGTCATTTGCTGTTTCGGCTCATCAGGCTGCGTTTGATTTTCAGGTTTTGGTTGCTCAGCATTTACGGAGGGAGCTTCATTTCCCTGTCCTTCATCCGGCAATCCCAGGCTAACAATCAAACCTTCTTCAAGAGGTGGAGGCATGTGAGAGATGATCACAGGTAAAAAAAGCAATGCACATAGAATAATATGCACTACCAGGCTTGCTATCCACCCTTTTCCCTGGGTGATCTGCTCTCCATGTCCGATTACTGCATCCGAACTCATCTTTAAATAAAAGTTTAAATGTTTAAATGCTTAAATGTTTAATTCAAGACTACCTGAGAAATAACGGCAGAATTAAACACAAACTTGTCCTTTCTGCAAAATTAGAGGTTTATTGTCATATTATTTTATTTTTTTATGTGTTTTTTTGATGTCTGCCCCTTCGAAATTTTTTCAAAAATATCCATGCACTGAGCAAAGTCGACGAAATTTTCCGGACGTGTCGAAGTGTCTCCCCTGTTTTCTTCGAAACTCCGGGATATTTGTTTCCTATTACCAAATGGCCATCCCGCAGCATCATTATATGATGGCGGTATCTATGTTGCACTTCGACATTCCCACATTGCCCCATTCTCACATTGCCATATTGCCACATTGCCTCATTCTCACATTGCCACATTGCCATATTATCAAATTGCCACATTGCCATTATCTTACAGCCATAAGTAATCATCCAACTTTACATGAGAATAATCAGGAAAATCACGGTTTTGGGTTCGGGTGTCATGGGTGCCGGGATAGCAGCTCATTTTGCAAACGCCGGCTACCAGGTGCAGATGCTTGACTTGCCAACCAGCGAGGAAGGAAAAAGGCGAAACGTAATTGCCGAACAAGCCCTGGCACAAGCTGTAAAGCAAAAACCGGCTCCATTCTACCATACAGATTTCATCGATCGTATCACAACAGGGAATTTTGAAGACGACCTGCCTTCCATAAAAAATGCAGACTGGATCATTGAAGTCATTGTTGAGCGGTTGGATATTAAGCGCGCACTTTTTGAAAAAGTAGATCAACTGCGACATCCTGATTCAATCATAAGTTCGAATACATCGGGCATACCAATTCATTCGATCGCAGAAGGGAGATCCGAGAGCTTTAAAAAACATTTTTTAGGTACCCATTTTTTTAATCCTCCACGCTATCTCCGTTTATTGGAGATTATTCCAACAGCAGATACAGATCCGGAAATTGTAAAATTCCTGATGGATTTTGGAAACCGGTTTCTCGGAAAGCAAACCGTATTATGCAAGGACACGCCGGCTTTCATTGCAAATCGTGTTGGTGTGTATAGCATGGCACGCATCTTTCAACTCACAGAGGAATTGAATTTGCCAATTAGTGTGGTGGATAAATTGACTGGTCCTGCGATAGGCAGACCCAATACGGGGACATTCAGATTAGCAGACCTGGTAGGTCATGATACAGGTGTGAAAGTCATGCAGGGCATCCAGCAAAATTGTCCTGATGATGAGCAGGCCGGCGCTTTCAATGTGCCTAGCTATATGCAGTTTCTTCTGGACAACAAATTCCTGGGCATTAAGACAGGTCAGGGTTTTTACAAGAAAGGTGATGGGAAAGATGAAAAAGGCGGCAATGTTTTTTTGTCCCTCAATCTTAAGACACTGGAATATGAAAAAGATCCTCGCGCAGATCTTCCTTCCCTGGGCATAGCAAAACAAATCGACGACACAGAAAAAAGAATCAGGGCAATTTATAATTCAGATGATGCGGGAGGTCAATTAATAAATCAACATATGATCGGGTTGTTCTCGTATGCAAGTAATCGCATTCCTGAAATCTCAGATAGCCTGAAGAGCGTTGATGATGCTTTGAAAGCAGGATTTGCATGGTCCTATGGCCCATTTGAATATTGGGACATTATCGGCGTCAAAAAAGGAGTTGAAGATGCGAAATCAGCAGGTCTACACATAGGACCATGGGTAGAAAAAATGCTTGCAGAAGGGCATGAATCTTTTTATGTATACAAAGAAGGAAAAGCATATACCTACGATCCTGCCTCAACTAGTTATGTTGCGGTCAGTGGCGATGAACGTCAGGTCAATCTGCAAACACTTCGTGGAAAAGTATCAGTCTTTAAAAATGATGAATCCGTACTCCATGATATCGGTGACGGAGTGTTATGTTTTGAATTTAAGAGCAAAGCAAATGTCATCGGTGAGGGAATCCTTCGCGGAATCAACGAATCTATACGGATAGCTGAAGAAGAATCATGGAATGGACTTGTGATCGGAAATCAATCCACCAATTTTTCTGTCGGTGCAAATCTTATGTTGATCGGCATGATGGCATTCCAGGAGGAATGGGATGAACTGGATGCGGCTGTGAATTATTTTCAGCAGACCTCCATGCGCTGCAGGTATTCCTCAATTCCGGTGGTTGCAGCCACGCAAGGATATGTATTCGGTGGAGGCTGTGAAATCTCAATGCATTGTGATGGTGTCGCAGCGGCTGCAGAATCCTACATTGGACTTGTGGAATCAGGTGTAGGATTGATTCCTGGTGGTGGAGGTACAAAAGAATTTGCTGTTCGCCTGTCGGATTCATTTGATCTGGGAGACGTACAGATCCCCTCCCTGATCGAAAGATGTAAAAACATTGCTACAGCAGCAGTTGGTACTTCAGCCTATGAAGCTTTTGATCTCGGTTATCTGATCAAAGGACGTGATGAAGTAATCATGAATACTTTGAATGCGATCACCGAAGCAAAAAATAAAGTGCTTGAACTGAGTACTGATTATGTGATGCCTCTAAAAAAAAAGGATGTATTGGTTCTTGGTCGACAGGGTCTCGCTTCTTTATACAGTTTTGCAAATGAATTCAGACTTGCCGGTTATGGCACTGAACATGATATTAAGATTGTTCAGAAGCTGGCTTGGGTACTGTGCGGAGGTGACCTGACAGGCTCTCAACTTGTGACAGAACAGTATTTACTTGACCTGGAAAGGGAAGCATTTTTATCTCTTTGCGGGGAACAAAAAACACAGGAACGCATTCAGTACATGCTTGAGAAAGGTAAACCGCTGAGGAATTAAAAAGGCATGGGGCATGGGGCATGGGGCAGGGAGGGAACAAAGGGCAAATGAAAGAGGGTTGCTTTTAGAAAGATATTCAGATGGATTTTTTTGATTTGGCAAATAAATCATACTAGATACTGAAGGGATCTCGTGATCACGGAGTGATCTAAACAATGATCCTGAAGGCGTCTGCGGAATCTGCGGTTGATTTAGTAAGCTCCGGGTCAAACCCGGGCTAATTAAATGGAAGAAGGGCGGATTGTATTTAAGATAAACATATAAACCTATAATCCTATAAACATTTTTCAAGATGAGCTTCATTGTAAAAGCATATCGTTCAGCAGTAGGCAAGGCAGGTCGTGGCGGATTCAGTCATTACAGGTCAGATGATCTTGCTGTCGATGTGATCCGGTATTTGATGAGTCAGGTACCTGAATTAGATCCTTCGATGATCGATGATGTCATCGTGGGATGTGCTAATCCGGAAGGCGAACAGGGACTCCAAATAGGACGCCTGATCTCCATGCGCGCAATCGGCCAGGATGTACCTGGCATGACAATCAATCGCTATTGTGCATCCGGACTGGAAGCCATTTCCATAGCTGCTGCAAAAATTAAAGCCGGAATGGGAAGGTGTTACATCGCCGGTGGAACAGAATCGATGAGCATGATACCGATGACCGGTTACAAATTTGCACCAAGCTATAAAGTTGCATCTACGACACCGGATTACTTGGTCAGCATGGGCGCAACCGCTGAAGCAGTTGCAAACAAATACGGTATCAGTCGGGAAGATTCTGATGCATTTGCATACAGGTCTCATGCAAAAGCTGCTTCTGCTATTGATAATGGTTATTTCAAAGATGAGATTGTTTCAATCAATGTCGAAAATGTGCTTTTCAAAGATGGAAAGAAAGTGAATTCAACATCAGTCGTTGATACCGATGAAGGTGTGCGTCGGGATACATCAGTTGAAGCACTTGCTAAATTAAAGCCGGTGTTTAAACTTGGAGGTGTTGTTACCGCAGGAAATTCTTCGCAGACTTCAGATGGTGCAGCATTTGTGCTAGTTATGAGCGAAGATCTTGTAAAAGAATTAAACCTCTCCCCTATCGCACGATTGGTTTCATGTAGTGTTGCAGGAGTTGATCCATTGTACATGGGCATCGGGCCATGTGCCGCCATACCCAAAGCATTGATGCAGGCAGGAATACGATTGAATGATATTAATCTGATCGAATTGAATGAAGCGTTTGCTGCACAAGCTCTTGCTGTCATCCGTCAGGCCGGTCTTGATCCTGAAATTGTCAATGTCAATGGAGGAGCCATAGCTTTAGGCCATCCACTTGGCTGCACCGGAGCAAAACTTTCCACGCAACTCTTCAATGAACTGAAAAGAAGAAAACAGAAATATGGAATGGTCACGGCCTGTGTCGGTGGAGGCCAGGGAATAGCAGGGATCTTTGAAATGATGGTGTAAGATAGTAAGCGCGCAAGAAGGTAAGAGCTAAGAGTGTATTGTAAGCTTGTAAGAAGATAGAGCTTACAGTGTGATATTGCCCCAGAGGGGCTAAAGGGCGGTAACACATGAATCACAGAAAACCACTCTTGCCCCATCGGGGCAAAACATGACTGTGTAATA
>JBDSPM010000123.1:0-14943 GCA_039930325.1 Saprospiraceae bacterium | reverse complement strand
CATCAGGAACAAGTGAAGCAATCCCGATTCCATTATTCGAAATCGCACCGGCAATGCCAGCGCAATGTGTTCCATGACCGAGTGGATCGGTATCATTGGTTGCACCCGCGGACAAAAACTGGTCCCTGAGATCTGCATGTGCACCGTCAACTCCGGAATCAATGATGGCAATCAAGGTTTTTTTAGTCGGAGAAGGATGAGATGAAGATATCAGAGAATGCATTTGATCTCCCTGTATCATGTCCCATCCCCATTGCTGTGCGACCATGGGATCATTAACATATTTCGCATTTACTTTTGGTGCATTCGTTTCGACTTCATTAACTTCCAATGAAATGGTTTCATTGTATTCAACTTCCTCCGTACCATTGAGCCTGCGCAATTCCCGTATGATCGTTTCTGTTTTTCCTTCTGCATCATCCGGAATTCCTATCGCAATGAAATCAGTAAGCCTGCTAAGAGACGCATCCGCCGGAGCAAATGGTTTTTCGGAAGTAAGACCATACTTTTTTATCAGGTGGTCATACGATTTTGGTATAACTCCATTTTTTGTTTCAACCAGCAGCTCAAACTGGTCATCAGCCGCAGATGCCGTCTCTCTAACTTGCGGAAATGTATTGTACAACATGTTAAAACCTTTAAACTGGATCATCCCATAAACAGCAATCGCCAATACAAATACAATCAAACTATTTTTTCTTACATAGTTGAATATTTGGGAAACCACAGCGAGAATAGAAAGATCCCTGAAAAGGATCAAAAGCTTATACGATATAGTTGCTTCTGTAAATGCCAGAGAAAACAGGTAAACCAGGAAAGAAATGAGAAAAACAGCACTCATCTTTCGACTGATCGATCCGCTTTCCTTAAAATAAAACCACAGAATCAAACCGGTAAGGCAAACAAGATAACTGATAGGATAAATGAAATCAAACATGGCGAACATTGTAAAGTCAAGACAAGTTAATGCTTCCGCTTGATGCTTTATGACTCTTTAGACCAAAGGTTGTGGAAGTGCGTCCAATGGGTATAAAGGAATCACTTACATTTGCGGCCATAACCATAACCTATTGGTGTTTTTTTGGTTAAACAGGCACAACAATCACAAATTCATAAAAATTCATAGTAATGAGCTCAAGAATCCACTGCCTGATCATTGGTAGCGGCCCCGCCGGATATACTGCTGCCATTTATGCAGCCAGGGCTAATTTAAAACCGGTATTATACACAGGTATTGAGCCAGGTGGGCAACTCATGATCACAACAGAAGTAGAGAATTACCCGGGATATCCGAAAGGATCCATGGGTCCTGAAATGATGGAAGATTTTCGCATCCAGGCAGAGCGATTTGGCACCGATGTCAGGTATGCGCTTATCAATAAAGTTGAGTTTACCGGTCCGGTACATAAAGTCTGGACTGATTCAGACGAAGAGCTTGAAGCAGATGCTGTCATCATCGCCACCGGCGCCAGTGCCCAGTGGCTTGGACTTGAATCAGAAAAAACATTTGCCAACAAAGGCGTTTCTGCATGTGCAGTCTGTGATGGGTTTTTCTTTAAGAATCAGGATGTTGCTGTGGTAGGTGGTGGCGATACGGCTGCAGAAGAAGCGCTGTATTTAAGCAAATTATGCCCGGTAGTTCACCTCATTGTTCGCCGTCATGAATTGCGCGCAAGCAAGATCATGCAGGAACGCGTTTTGAAGACGAACAATATTAAGATCCATTGGAATTCTGAAACAAAAGAAATCATCGGCGACCAGGACGTTAATGGAGTGACTATTTTCAATAATCAAACGGGGGCAACTACAACACTTCCTGTAAAAGGATTTTTTGTAGCCATAGGACACAAGCCTAATACAGATATATTCAAAGGATGGCTTGACATGGATTCCTCAGGATATCTCATTCCTGAACCCGGCAACACGCGCACTAAAATACCGGGAGTATTTGTTTCAGGTGATGCTGCGGATAGGGTATACCGTCAGGCGGTTACAGCAGCAGGCACGGGATGCATGGCTGCCCTAGATGCGGAGCGATATCTTGCCACTAAAGGAATTTTGGATTAGTCATCTTTGATGGCTTATTTTTGTTGATAACCTAAAAGCTTTAACTAAACTAATATGACCACATCTATTTCAACCAAGTTCAGGCCCGGTGTTCTCCATGGACAGGAAGTTGCTGAACTGCTCCATGATGCTAATGAAAACAAGTATGCGCTGCCGGCTGTAAATGTAATCGGCACGAATTCTATAAATGCAGTGATGGAAACGGCAGCTCTTGTCAAGTCTCCTGTGATCATACAATTCAGTAATGGTGGCGCCGCTTTTTATTCAGGAAAAGGATTATCAGGTGGTGGACAGCGAGCAGCGGTCCTTGGTGCTATTTCCGGCGCTGAGCATGTGCATTTACTTGCAGAGGCATATGGAGTGACCGTACTGATGCATACGGATCACTGTGCAAAAACATTACTGCCCTGGATGGATGGAATGCTTGAGTATCAGGAAAAGCATTTCATGAAATATGGTCATTCGCTCTTTAGTTCACACATGTTGGATTTATCAGAAGAACCTCTTGAGGAAAACATAGAAACGTGTGTTCGTTATTTCCGGCGAATGAAAGAAATGGGAATAACGCTTGAAATTGAGCTTGGCGTTACCGGTGGTGAAGAAGACGGAGTGGATAATACAGGAATTGATAATTCAAAATTATATACACAACCTGAAGAAGTGGCCTATACGTATGAAACACTGCGTGAGATCAGTCCCAACTTTACGATAGCAGCAGCATTTGGAAATGTGCATGGCGTATACAAACCCGGTAATGTCACTTTAAAACCGGTGATCCTGATGAATTCTCAGGAGCACATCAAAATGAAATTTAATACAGGTGACAATCCGGTCAATTTTGTATTCCACGGCGGATCGGGAAGCAGCCAGGAGGAAATCAGAGAAGCAATTTCTTATGGTGCCGTGAAGATGAATATCGATACCGATATGCAATGGGCTTGCTGGGATGGCATTCGCAATTACTATAAAAAGAATGAAGGCTATCTGCAAGGCCAGATCGGAAATCCTGATGGAGAAGACAAGCCCAATAAAAAATATTACGATCCACGTGTGTGGTTACGGGCAGGAGAAAAAACATTTGTTGAGCGCCTACAGCAAGCGTTCACGGATCTGAATTGTTTGAACAGAAATACGTAAAATAATATATTGCTATATCGCTTTTTAGCGGCCACAGGCCGGATAAGGGCGAAGGTGTGAGTAGGAGGACTCTTTTCCTTCCCTTCGACAAGCTCAGGGACCAGCGTGATTGAGAGAAAGATTTTTACTTTCATTCTGAAATTAAAAAGTAAAAATCTCAGGCTGTCACGAAGCGTTTTCTAAAGTGAAACGGTTCATCACTCCTCTTCATCCGGATTATAGAGTATCGCATTCAGCATCGGAAGGCCTATCCATTTCTTTTCTTCAGGGCTAATCGAAAAGAAAGAAAGAAATCCACCTGATGACTTTGCTGTACGCTCTGCAAAACTGACATATCCTTTGTACAGGTAGGCTCCGATATATGGATCAAGTGAGCCAAGTATGTAATTGAGCTGTGATAGTTTTTCGGAAATCACTGTGCTTCTCTGCCGTACATCTGAAGGAAGTTCCGTCAAAAGAGTCTCTATCCGTGAATGAAGATTCCTGTCTACTTCTTCATGAAAAGCTTTCAATCGTTCATCACCTGCATAGGTCCGGATATGGGCCAGTTTCTCAGCCCATGAAATTTCTTTCTGATCCACCTTGCCATCAGCACCGGCTATGAGAATGGTGATATAAGCAAAAGCATCCTCCAATTGAGTTAATTCTTCGTTCGATAACAAGGCGAGATCCTGATCCATGGTGATTTTTTATTTTTCCCTATTAAAGGCACAATATTAGGCAATTTGTTGAAGTACAAGTAGTCACAAATTTCGTCAAAAGGCTTCAAAATGGAGACAAGCCGATGATCCTTTGGGCTCAGATTATATTCAGCCCAATCAGGGAAAATTTGACCGTCAAATCCATTCATTTTATTTATAATAATATGATTATGAGCATTTTATAAATTCATTACGGTGTTAATGAGTGTTGTCGAAGTATTAGCTATATATTTGCGCAGTTTTTCACAGACTATTACCTAATAAAATCAATATGCAAGGCAAAGGAATTATCAGGTTTTTCCTGATTCTACTGACAGCGGTTTGTTTGTTACAATATCTTTATTTGCTTCCTACACGAAAGGTGGAGAGAGATGCCGAGAAATTTGCTGACAAGGCAACAGCCGGTCTGACTGACGAAAACGCCATTATCACAGCACATAAATTCGCAAAGGCTGAATATCTGGATTCAATGTCCAGTGAACCAGTCATTTCAATCCCTCTCTTAGGTTCATTCAGCTATGAGAAATTGAAACGCCAGCAAATCGCGCTGGGTCTTGACCTTAAAGGGGGTATCAGTACAGTATTACAAGTCGACCTCAGGGAATTTATTGAGACACTTTCCAACCGGACCAAAGAACCTGCGTTCACAGCAGCCTTGGACAATGCTGATAAATCTTTAAAAAACACGCAATCAGATTATGTCACCTTATTTGGACAGGAATGGGCTAAAGTAGCGAATGGTCAAAAGCTGGCTCCGATCTTCTCAAGGAATGCAACGCTTCGTCAGGAAATAACTTTTGAAACTTCAGATGCAGATGTTCTATCTATCCTGAGGAAAAAAGCCAATGAAACTGTTGATCTGACTTTCAAACGTCTTAAAGATCGTATCGATAAGCTCGGTGTAGTACAGCCCAACGTATCTCTTGATAAAGGAAGGGACCTTATTCTTGTGGAACTTCCGGGCATAGATAACCCGGAACGTGCCAAAAATTTTCTTCAGTCTACCGCCAAGCTGGAATTCTGGGATGTATACAGAGTATCAGATCCGGGTATCATGGAGTCATTTGCCAATGCGGATGACCGTTTGAAAAAACTCGAACTGGGAGATACCACTACGACTGCAACTGATACAGCCCTGACAAGAATTGATACCATCTGGACACCAAGAATGGATTCCATCACCGGCGCTATAGTTGATTCAACCATGTCAACTCTGGTGGTACCAGTCACGAAGGACCCTACTGCATCCAGTGGGCCACTTCTTTCTATGCTCAAAATAAATTTCTACGATGGCAAATCAATTCAGTATCCTTTTGCAGTCATGGGAGTCGCTAACAAAAATAAGATCAAACCGATCAATGATTTGCTGGCCAGGGAAGAGATCAAATCTTTCTTTTCGCCTGATGTGAAGTTCATGTGGAGTGCTAAGCCCTCAACCGATAAAGATGGAAAGGAGACAGATGAATTTGAACTCTATGCGATCAAAATGAAGCGTGGAACCGATCAGGCCCCACTGGAAGGTGACCGTGTTGTAACAGCAACATCCAATCCTGATCCGGTGACTAACCAGGTAGCGGTAACACTGAGAATGGACAATCTGGGTGCAAAGACCTGGGCTGATATGACCACAAAAGCTGCTCAGGACAACAACCGTGAAATCGCCATTGCCCTGGATGATGAAGTAGTATCAGCTCCACGTGTCAATGAAGCCATCACTACTGGTGATAGCCGCATATCCGGAAATTTTTCTATCCAGGAAGGCCAGGATCTTGCTAATATTCTCCAGATTGGAAAACTCCCCGCAAGAACATCCATCATACAGGATACGATCGTAGGCCCTTCTTTAGGACAGCAGAATATTAATAAATCCATGATTGCATTGATCGTAGCGACGTTGCTGGTCCTTATGTTCATGGTTTTCTATTACGGAGGTGGTGGTATAGTAGCTATCATAGCTCTTATAGCCAACATCTTCTTCCTCATCGGATCATTATCATCACTGGGAACGGTTTTGACATTGCCCGGCATTGCCGGTATTGTACTGACTATTGGTATGGCCGTGGATGCTAACGTTATTATCAACGAACGTATTAAAGAGGAGATCAGGGCAGGAAAGAGTTTGAAATCCGCAATAGCAGATGGATACAAAAACTCGTATTCAGCCATCGTAGATGCCAATGTAACAACCATCCTTTCATCAATTGCACTCATTTGGTTTGGGCTTGGACCGATTAAGGGATTTGCCGTCGTGCTTTTGATTGGTATCCTGACTTCTATGTTTACAGCTGTCCTTATTAGCAGGATGATATTCGATTGGTGGTTAGCAAAGGGACGCTCTGTCACCTTCTGGATTCCATCTACAAAGGATTTCCTGGCGCATATCAATGTGGATTGGTTGTCCAAACGTAAATATGCTTATTGCGCATCGATTGCTTTTGTGGTCATTGGTATGATATCCATTTTCGTACGTGGATTTGATTTAGGTGTCGATTTCAAGGGTGGATATTCGTATAATGTAGAATTTAAGACAGATCAGAAAATTGATCAGGACGTACTAACGAATGCACTGACTAAGACCTTTGGATCAGCTCCAACAGTGAAATCTATAGATGCTTCTAATACATTCAACGTTACAACGAGCTACCTGATAGACGATGTCAGCACAGAGGCACAACAACAGGTTAGCGCTAAGCTTTTCGAAGGTGTTAACTCTATCATGGGTGGAAATCTGGATCAGGCATCCTTTATGCAGACCGATTTCAAAGGAACCCATATCACCAGTTCTTCTAAAGTAGGTGCAACCATCGCTGATGATATCACGAAGAGTTCCATTTATGCAGGCATCATGGCTGTCTTCCTGATTTTTGTTTATATCCTGTTCCGGTTTACTAAATGGCAATACTCGCTGGGCGTTGTGATTGCTGCTGTGCATGATGCACTTTTCGTATTAGTATCATTCTCGCTCTTCCGGGGATTTCTTCCTTTCTCGATGGAGCTTGATCAGACGTTTATCGCTGCACTTCTGACCATCATTGGGTATTCGATCAATGACACCATTGTGACCTTTGACAGAATCCGCGAAAACTTTAATCTCTACACAGGTAAAACGAAATATGAAATCCTTAATATTTCGATCAACCAGACCATGAGTCGAACGCTGATCACAGTATTTACGGTATTCATGGTTTCTCTGGCGCTTTTATTCTTTGGAGGTGCCAGCATCAAAGGATTTGCCTTTGCGCTGGTCATAGGATTGCTGACAGGAACCTATAGTTCCATCTTTGTCGCATCCCCATTATTAGCAGACCTTTCCGGTGATATTAAACCAAAAGCCGCTACATTACATAGCTTTAAGAAAACTGCTAAAGTCAAATAGTCGTTAATCTTACACTTACTAAAAGGGAAAATTGATTCGAAATCAGTTTTCCCTTTTTTTTGTTCATTATCCGAATTGCATAATACAACAGCTCACTTGTTCAAATCGTTATTAGCCTTATGTGTAAATATTTTTGGGTTGCCTTGACTTCGTGCATTTTGGTGTCTGCCTGTTCATTTACTCAGAAAGTTCAAACAGGTCAACAGGCATATGATGTAAAACAATTTTCTGTAGCTACCGAGTTGTTCAGGAAAGAATATGAAGCTAGCCATATTCCTAAGGAGAAAGCCAGGATCGCATTTTTAGCCGGTGAGTCCTACGGTTTTTTAAATAATTATGTAGCAGCCGGTGAATGGTATTCTAAATCTATAAAGGAAGGGTATGGAGAGGAAGCTTCGCTGATGTATGCACAGGCATTAAAGCACCAGGAGAGATACGGAGAGGCTGCAAAAGTATACGATGAGCTTTTAAAAAAAAGTCCCGGCAATGCAGCCTACAGATCAAATCTTACTCTGTGCAAACAATCCATGGACTGGATCAAAAACACCAACAAAGCTTATAAAATAGAGCCGGTTTCTTTCAATAGTCCCGGAAATGATTATTCACCATTACCCATAAGTGCAGGACAGTTACTATTCACCAGCGATCGTGGGTCCAAGGAAAGTTCGGATACCTATCTTTGGACAGGACGAGCTTATTCTGATATTTTTATTTCAAATCTGAATGCATCAACCGCCCAGGTTGCTGAATATGACAATACCATTAATTCAGAAAATAATGATGGAACGCCTGCACTAAGTCCGGATGGAAAAATGCTGGCCTTTACCCGTTGTTATGTTGGAGGTTCATATGATGCGTGGTGCAAGTTGATGATGAGTTTCAGGCGCAACGATACCTGGTCCGAACCGCAGCCATTTCCATTTGTAAAAGATAAAATTAATTATGGCCAGCCTGCATTTGCTGCGAATGGATTTACTGTTTTCTTTTCTTCTGATGCTCCGGGCGGACAGGGAGGGCATGATATCTATTTTACACAACCCGATGGTAAAGGTGGTTGGCTAGAACCGGTGAACCTCGGACCAACCGTGAATACTTCAGGTGAAGAACAATATCCAACAGTTTATAAAGACACTTTATATTATTCTTCAGACCTTCTTGCAGGACTTGGGGGACTTGATATTTTTAAGACCTACCTGAATGCAAAAGAGGAGTGGGTGCCTCCCATTAATCTCAGAACACCAATCAACAGCGGAGGAGATGATTTTGGATTCGTGGTAGATACATTTCGTAAGGTTTCAAATGGCATCCTGATGACGGGGTATTTTACTTCCTCACGAGAAGGGGCTACGCGCAATGATGAGATTTATAGTTTCACCCTGTCAGGAGCCTCAAGAGATACGAATGTAATTCCTGTACCAGCGGAAAAGAAGAAAGAAGAAAAGCCCACAAATTTTCAGCTCTATGTAGCGATACGGGTCATGGAACCGATTTATGAAGTGAAGGATGATCCAAATAGCAAGAAAACTGGTAAAACGCCGTTACCAAACGGACCTATCATCCAATCTGAAGGATTAACCGATCAAAGGTTTGTTACAGATGAATTGGGACAATTGTTGTTGAAGCTGGATTGGAACCACACCTACATATTCACAGCCCGGTACAGGGATCATCTTGCCGAAACCTACACATTGAACACCGCTGAAATTAAAAAAGACACGTTAAACCCGATCTCTACAATCAATCATACCATTGTGTTAGAACCTGTGTTTAAAAACAAAGAAATTGTTTTGGAAAATATCTTTTATGATTATGATCAATGGGCCATACGGGAAGATGCTAAGCCATCGCTCAATAATCTGTCTAATATCATGAAGTCAAATCCTGCGATTCGAATCCAATTGTCGTCCCATACAGACTGCAGGGGTACGGATGAGTATAATCTTGACCTCTCACAAAAAAGGGCACAGGCTGCAGTGGACTATCTAAAATCAACAGGCATCCCCGCAGTAAGGATGGAGGCCCATGGGTATGGTGAATCAAGCCCGGCTCTGATATGCAATTGCGAAAAATGTACAGAGGAGCAACATCAAAAAAACAGGCGCACTACATTTAAAATTATCGACTGATCAGATTACAATATTGATCATTTTATCCGGCACGATCACCACTTTTCGAATTGGTTTTCCATCTATCCATTTATTGATTTCCGGCAAAGCCATCGCAGCTTTTTCAATTTCAGCGTTGGTGCTGCCCACGGGCAAATTTATTTCTCCTCGCTTTTTTCCATTAATGCAGACAGGATAATCAATAGACGTAGTCACCAGCCATTTTTCATCATATTCCGGAAAAGGCGCGATGTGAACGGATTCGTTGTGACCGAGAAGCTGCCATAATTCTTCAGAAATAAAAGGTGCAAAAGGAGCAATCGTCCTCACCAAAGGATTCAAAATATCAATTGAATGTTCATCTGATTTGCGTAATTCATTAACGCATATCATGAACTGGCTAACGGCGGTATTGAATGAGAATCGCTCAACGTCTTCATTAATTTTCCTGATGGTCGCATGCAATGCTTTTTGAGAATCATCGTGCGGCACATTTTTATTGACTATCCATTCCTCCTGATCATTGAAGAACAAACTCCATAGTTTCTTTAAAAATTTGTTTACCCCTTCAATACCCATGGTGTCCCAGGGTTTAGATTGCTCAATAGGTCCAAGGAACATTTCGTACATTCTGAAACAATCAGCTCCATACCGTGCGATGACATCATCCGGATTGACCACATTGTGATATCGCTTTGACATTTTACCAATTTCTGATAATGTGGTTATGGTTGCATTTTGGAATTCTTTCGCTTTCTTCATCCCTGCAGATGTTTCAAAGAAGGCATCACTGTATTCCGGTCGCCATTTTAGAAAAGAAGCAATTCCATGCTCATTCAAATGGGATTCCGGGTGACCGTAATCACTGACGAAATCTATGTGAACGGGAATGCTTGTCAATTGTTCCTTTGGAATTTTTCGTTCTTCTACAAGATCTGCACTGATGAAATGCGCTTTGCCCTCTTCCTTTTCTTTGTATAAATATAAGCTCTCGATTACACCTTGGATCATGCCCTGGTTCACCAGTTTTCTGAAGGGTTCTTGTGTTGGCACTTTTCCAAGATCATAAAGAAATTTATGCCAGAAACGGGAATACATCAGGTGACCTACCGCATGTTCTACACCACCGACATATAAATCAACATCCTTCCAGTAATCAATTTTTTCCTTTGATGCAAATGCCACATCATTCGATGGATCCATGTATCTCAGGAAATACCAGGAAGAGCCTGCATAGCCCGGCATCGTATCTGTCTCGCGTGTGTTGCCAGGGTAGGGTTGCATCCATTCTTTTAATCTGGCCAAAGGAGATCTTCCATCCGGCGATGGCTTGAAATCATCAAGGTCAGGCAGCTCAAGCGGAAGAGTATCTTCTTCCATAGCGTGAGCTATTCCCTGGTCATCATAATAAACCGGGAAGGGTTCACCCCAATATCTCTGCCGGCTGAAATTCGCATCGCGAAGTTTATATTCTACGTTACGTATTCCGAGATTATTTTTTTCAATATAATCCAGCATGCTTGAGATCGCTGCTGTAACATGAAGCCCATCTAAAAATGAAGAATTGATCATCATTCCTTGCCGGTCACCTATTTCAGCATTTGACACTTGTGAACGATCGATGATCTCCTTAATGGACAGGTCATATTCATTTGCAAAAGCCCTGTCCCTGCTATCATCTCCCGGAACAGCCATGATCGCACCGGTACCATAATCTTTCAATACATAATCCGCTATCCAGATCTGGATCTGATCATCGGTGAGCGGATGACGCGCATAGGTTCCTAACCAGACACCATCTGGTTTTTTTTGTGAAGATGTTTTCTGATCTGTAGGTTTGTTTTTTACTCTTTCACTGAAATCATTTACCTCCATCAGCTTTTCAACAGAAGTCAGTACAGGAACAAGATCATGATCCGGTGCAAGTACGATGAATGTAGCTCCGTAAATGGTATCAGGCCTTGTAGTAAATACTTTAATTGAAATATCTTGTTGATCAACAAACGGAAAATAAATAAATGCACCTTCTGATCTGCCTATCCAGTTCCGTTGCACAGTCTTCATGCTTTCACTCCATTCAAGAGTGTCCATACCATGCAGTAGCCGATCTGCATAAGCTGTGATACGCAATGACCATTGGAGCATTTCCTTCTGAATTACCGGGAAACCACCGCGTTCGCTCAGGCCATCCTTCACTTCATCATTCGCGAGCACCGTGCCCAAGCCTTCACACCAATTGACATAGCCAACCTTTCTGAAGGCAAGACGATAATTCATCAGATAAGCACTTTGCTCAGTTGTGTTCATCGCATGCCACTGGTCACCCGAAAATGGTTCGTGCGATGAAGCAGCAGCATTCACACCGGCGCTGCCATCACTTTCAAAAATCTCAATCAATGCAGTAATCGGATAAATTTTGTCATCGGTCCTATCATAATAATGATTGAACAGCTGAAGAAAAATCCACTGGGTCCACTTATAATATGCTGCATCATCTGTGCGCACCTGGCGATTCCAGTCAAATGATAAACCAATATTATCCAACTGCGACCGATATCGAAGAATATTGTCTGATGTACTTTTCGCAGGATGGACCCCGGTATCCAGCGCATATTGTTCTGCCGGCAGACCAAAAGCATCATAACCCATCGGATG
Source organism: Saprospiraceae bacterium (assembly GCA_039930325.1). Taxonomy (GTDB): domain Bacteria; phylum Bacteroidota; class Bacteroidia; order Chitinophagales; family Saprospiraceae; genus Opimibacter. The sequence continues at coordinate 2,902 of JBDSPM010000123.1, read as the reverse complement.
GAGGACATTAAACCCTTTCATCCGCTTATACCTGGAATAAATATCACTCCCTACATAGCCTAACGGATGGCCTACATGCAATCCTGCTCCTGAGGGATAAGGAAACATGTCCAGCACATAATATTTGGGCCGCGAAGTATCTTCGTGTACCTGGTAAAGCTTAGTATCTTCCCAAATCTTTTTCCACTTTGATTCAATTTGCGCAAAATCCAGCTTCATCGTCGCTATATATCTAATTGGCAAAAATAAGGAGAACAAATTGGTTATTAGGTATAGTCAATTTTGCGATAGCAACATCCCTTGCCCATTGTTCATTGCTATTGTTCATTGCCTATTGTCATTGCTTATTGCCTATTGTCCATTGCCTATTGTATTTCCCTATTGTCCATTGCTTATTGATTTTGTAAATTCGTTTTAAGTACTGACACTTTTAATTCAATCCAAAATTATGGCCAGAATAATTGGTTTTATTGTCATCATCCTTGCAGCCATCGTAGGGTATATGTATTTTTTTGGGAAAGAGGATGATAAGGTTAAAGCGCACACTATCGTCAATGAAACAAGAGACCTTGGCAGAGCAGTAGGTGACTTTATATCGCGTCAAAAAGATAAATATGATGACGGTGATTTCGATAGGCTCATTAAAAACATAAAAGCCCATCTGGATAAGCTCAGAGGAAAACCGGAGAAAAACTCCTCTGAAGTGCAAAAAGACCTTCGCGATCTCAAGACCAGACTCAAAGAGATTGATACCAGTAAACTCAGCGAGGAGAAGCGCGAAGAGCTTAGAAAACTAATCCAGGATGTAGAGAAAGAGCTGAATTAGGTCCTCATCTGAATAAGTTGCAATCTTTTTCGTTAATCACCATTATGACATTTTACTAGCGAATGTGGTAAAACTCTCAGGTGTTTGATGTCAACAGTAAATACCTATGATGAAAATTCTTATTCGACCCCTTCAGGCCCTTCAGGGTCGGAAAAATGATTTCTTCCCATTTCCCGGGGTTGCACCCGGGGCTAACCAAATTTATCCCTTCAGGATCAATAAATCACACATCTCATACTTCATATCGCACATCCTATACCTCATATCTCAAGTCCAAAAACCAAAATCAAAGTCTTCCTCCTTTGTCCTTTGTCCTTCGTCCTTCGTCCTTCGTCCTTTGTCCTTTGTCTTTAGTCCTTCGCCTTAGTCCTTCGTCCTTTTATGTTTTATCACACGCCTGTATAGGTCTTATCCTGTCTAACAGAATATTCCCTTTATATTCAAATGGCAGGTCACTATGGTAGGCTTCGATCAGGATGTACCTGTATTCGCCATCCGGTGTGAATCTGAATGGATAAGACTGCCAGTCCGAATGCTCGATTAGTGGACTTTCATAAATGAGCTGATCCTTTTGGCACTTGAGTTTCGATGCCCATATCCTCAGCTTTATGGGATTGCTATATCCTGCGTACGTTTCTGAATGCGCGAGATCCATAGACCAGGAGTAGCATTTACCTTTTTCAAGCGATTCGGTTAGTCGTTGCCCGATACTTTCCCAGGTGCTGTTCTGGCGTGTGATCAGGCCGACATATGTATCTCCGTCTGAGGGCTCTTGGTACACTCCCCAAGCACCGGGAAGGATATCGGGGGTCGAACCTTCCTTACATGCCATCCAGCCCTGAGGAACAGTAGCATCGCTCGGTTCGCCTTCAAATGAAGCGTTTGCAAGCTCTATATACTGACCTAGCCCAAGAAAGTAGCAACTCAAAAAAACCAATGTTAAAAATGATTGCCTTGTTTCCACATTAGAAAGATAATCCAGACAACCTAAATTTGGTGGCACTATTAATAGTGCCACTATTAATAGTGCCACTAAGGCCTAACGCCTTGATTACCAAAGATCTTCGATTACTTCTTCCAATACTAGAGTATGATCATCTATATTTGACTCCAGATGGGTGCTGGACGGATCATTTTATCAGAACAAAAACTCAACCTGGTCCTGGATAGGTTGACCCACCAATTGATAGAGCATCATGGTGACTTCAGCGATTCTTGCCTCATTGGCATTCAGCCGCGCGGAATAGCCCTCTCCGACAGGTTGGTGCAACGTCTTTATTCCCTGGGGCGAATCCCCAACCTTCAATATGGACTCCTGGACATTACCTTTCATCGGGATGACTTTCGGACCCGTCACGAACCTCTCAAAGCAAGCATTACCAAAATCGATTTCCTGGTTGACAACAAAAAAATCATTCTGGTAGATGACGTCCTTTATACCGGAAGGACTATTCAGGCCGCCATCTCAGCATTGCAACATTTTGGACGACCTGAAAAAATAGAGCTCCTTGTATTGATTGACCGGCGATTTAACAGGGATTTACCCATTCAGTCTGACTATGCCGGAATGGTCGTGGATGCACTCGATCAGGCGTATGTAAAAGTAGAGTGGGAGGAAGATGGAAGCGGCAAAGTGAGAATCTACCCCAACAAAGAGGATGTAAAATCATAATATGACCAACAAACAACTGAGCACGAAACATCTCCTGGGTATAAAGTATATCACCCGCGATGACATCAACCTCATCTTCGAAACGACCGATCAGTTTAAGGAAGTCATCAATCGTCCGATAAAAAAAGTGCCCTCTCTTCGGGATGTAACGATTGCCAATCTTTTTTTTGAAAATTCAACACGTACCCGGATATCATTTGAATTGGCAGAAAAACGTTTAAGCGCGGATATCGTCAATTTTAGTGCAAGCTCATCATCAGTCAGCAAAGGCGAAACGCTCCTTGATACTGTCAATAATATCCTGTCCATGAAAGTGGATATGATTGTCATGCGCCATCCAGCACCAGGAGCCCATATGTTTTTGTCCAGGCATATTGATGCAAATATCATTAACGCCGGGGATG
>JBDSPM010000122.1:0-2757 GCA_039930325.1 Saprospiraceae bacterium | reverse complement strand
ACTACCGGCTATGACATTCGTCGTCTCCATTTAATGTTGGCAGTACTTGAAAAACGATGCGGCTTTTTCTTTGGCAACCAGGACGTGTTCCTAAATGTTGCCGGAGGATTGAAAGTCACTGAACCCGCCATAGATCTTGCATTGGCTGTTGCATTAGTCTCATCTTTAAATGATATTGCCATTCCCAGAGATGTTTGCTTTGCAGGTGAAGTTGGACTGTCAGGAGAAATTCGCCCTGTCCAACAAGTGGATCTTCGCGTGGCTGAAGCATCACGCCTCGGATACAAAACCATCTATGTTCCTGCCGGCAGCCAGATAGAACAAAAAGGAATAAAATCACAAGTGATCAGGGTGCGATTGCTCAGAGAATTATTTGAAAACGTCTTCGGATAGTGAGAAGTGAGAGAAGTGAGAGGAGTTAGAGAAGTGATAGGCCAGTTCTGGGATATGATTCCATGTTGAGCGAAGCCGAAACATCTTATTGAAGAAGCTTCATCGGTCGTTGAGCGGTAGTCGAAACGACACGATGCATGGTCTTTGAGAGGTAGCCGAAACACACGATAATAATTGCGAGAATTTCGCTACGCCCTGACATGCGAGATATTTAATCATATAACCTTGAAGAAAAAGTATATCCAAACTTAATCGATGCAATTGCGGCAGGTCTCCAAAGAGTTCCTACATATTTATAAAGTGTCTTATTTCTGATCTGGATGGGTTCTACATCATTCAGGCTGAACGGATTTTCAATATCCTTGTACCAATTTTGAATTCGCCGAATGCCAATTCCATAGCCGAGTTCCAGACTAAATCTTTTTCCGATGTAAAATTCATACCCATTTTCAACCAATAGCCCAACTCTTTCACGCAAATAATTAGCCTTGTCATAGAGCAACGCAGATTTTTCTTTCAAATCATAATAGACATCATCCGTCATTCCTGTCTTAGTGTAATCCATACTCAGCTGAACACCCAAAAAGAACTCACCTTTCCCGTTATAATAGGTTCGCTTTAACCCTGCTTTACCTCCCCAGTAAATAAATTCATCATCATAATAGGGGCTATTTTTTTGTATCGCAAGACCATCCCAGCCAAAATGAACGGATCCCCACAAACTAATTTTTGAAAATTTTGATTCATACCCAATGCCGATGCGGGGATAAGCATATACTATTTCCTGGAGATCAACTTTTAACTGAATAACTTTTGGTTTGACATGAAATGTCTGCGCAAATCCATCAATTGACAATACTATAAAAAGCAAAATAAAAATACGCCCTTTCATAACCACTCTAGCGCAGGGGATGAAGAAGTAAAGATATGTCCATTATTATCCTCCATTTCAACCGTGAAGGTGTAAACGCCTGGATCAGGTTTCGTGTTGAAGAATACAAATATTTTGACATCTATATGAACCTGATCTCCTTTATGAGGAAGTTCATCAAGAAGCATAGCCAGAGGCCATTTTTCAAAACCATAATTATCAAACATGAGTATCGGAGCAAGATTCTGTCCCGAAGAAATACCGTAAATCAGATGATCACAAAAAATTCGGATATCGCGTACTTCATTAGCCATGACAGACCTTTCAGGTGAGGTGGCCCAAGCTTCGTTCATTGTTCCGGATGTTTGATTATGTTGCAAAGAGAAATAATCGACTTGAGTGGAAATCACAAGGAAAATACTGTCTGATGATGTCAAGGCCGGAATTTCCAGAATTTTTCGTGTTAGCGGATCCCAGATTTCGACCTTTTCTATGTTCCTGTAAACAGCATAATCAGGCTCACACGATGGAATGCCTATGGTAAAAAGTATAGTTAGAATAAAAAGAATGGTGGTTCCTAACCTTTGTTTCATTTTTTGGAAGATTCTACTTTTACTAAATATAATGATTTTTTAGCAATAGAATTTTAAAGTCTTAACCTGCTGAACCTAAAAGGAGTAAAAGGTTTCGGTACTTGAATAAAAGAAAAAAAGGAAGTAGCGTGAGGCGGGATTGAACCGCCGACCTTGCGATTATGAATCGCACGCTCTAACCATCTGAGCTACCACGCCAAAAAAGGACTGCAAATATAATTTTTTCAGGGGAGCTTTATATTAAACCATGCCCCCAGACCCATGCTCTCCCGCTTCATCTACTTTGTGATGGCGGGATCTTCACTGCGTTCGACCTGCTTTTTCACCGCTAATTCCGCCCTCCCTGCACCTAGTTAACGCCCTTGGTGAACGAAGTCTATTAATTTTTCCAAATTAATTTCCTTCTTCTTCTTCCCCAAAAATCTCAAAAAAAAAAGCTTTAGTTTCCGAAAATTCGTCCCATTGCTCTTTGCCTTTTTAAAAACTAAACCTTCTAAGCCTTAATTTCCGAAAGGAAATTGAACTAAACTTTCTAAACTCATCTTCAAGCCAGAAGTCTTTCAACTATCGAAATCACAGCCCTATCCTACTCAACCCCGTCCTCGCCTTTTGGTGCAAACTATTACTATATGTCTCAGGTGACATAGCAAGACACATGTTGTAAAACTTCGCGGCAGCCCAGTCACTGCCTAAGGTCTCATAGATGATGCCACTTTCCAGGGCCGCACTGCAGGCGTAATAATATCTTTCCTCTTCTCCAAATTTGATCGCCTGATTATAAAAATTCAATGCCTCTGCATACGATTTCTTAGCCTGCAACACCCTGCCCTTCCTGTACAAAAATTCAAGACGTTGTATCTGATGGGTCAGAGTATTGAAAAATCCATCAGTTAATAAATT
>JBDSPM010000121.1:0-7083 GCA_039930325.1 Saprospiraceae bacterium | reverse complement strand
TGAATTCCGGTCAATGATCCAGGTGACTTTATTGCCGGGTACCATCTCTTTACGAAGCTGATGTCCCACGTACATTAGGGATGAAGTGGGTGCGTGTTCAAACAAATGGAGGCCTTCTTCGGCGGTCAGGAACTCCTGACGCAGGGCTTTAACTAAAAGATCTTTTATCATGCAAAAGGTAAAGATAATGCTCTGGAATATATTGATGAAAGACTGGTCTTATCGTCGATAAGCTTATAAAACGAAAAGGGTTGGTTTCATTTACCCTCAACATTAAGTATGCATGCATTGTTCCATATTTTGCGCTTAATATCTGATTTGAAAGAAGGCAGCTTTATCATCTGATTATTTGAATATTTCAAACATGAAAAATTTATTTTTAGCAGGTATTTTACTTGCCTATTGTTTAGCGTTCTGTGCATGTCAGAATGCAAAAACTGATACGAAAGACAGTACCAACACTATCACAACTCCGATACCTGAACCTGTTATTACTAAGGATACCTCATCATCAAAGGCCGGGGCAATGTCTGCTGCATTGCAGGAGGTTTTAGCTTCCTATTTGGAATTGAAAAATGCTTTTACTGCGGACAATGCGTCAGCAGCTGCAATAGTAGGGCGGAAGCTGCAAAAACAATTGACGGACGTAAATACCGCTTCCTTTCCAAAGGATAAGGTAGACATGTTTCTCGATCTTCAATCTGATGCAATAGAGCATGCAGACCATATTGGTGTTAATGCAGGGCACATCAAGCATCAGCGTGTGCATTTTGCCCCACTCAGCAAAGACATTTATACTATGGTGAAAGCATTCGGATCGAACCAGCCACTTTATTATGAGTATTGTCCGATGTACAATGATGGTAAAGATGGCTATTGGTTAAGCCAATCAAAAGAAATCAGTAATCCGTATATGGGCAAAGCCATGCCTAAGTGTGGGGTGGTTAAAGAGGAATTATAATAAGCCCATGAGCTGGCGAAAAAAAATCCTTTTGCTTTGCTGTTCTTACTTATAGGGATTCAATTTATTCATCCTAAGAGAAATGTGATCAGTATTGTTTTGCCTTTTGATTTTGAAAGGCTTTTTTACCCGCCTTCGGACACAAAGCGAATCCTGGATGAAGCATGTTAAGATTGCCATAGCAACAATTACCCCACGCCTCCAGTTCAGTTTGGAATTGAATACGGACAAAGAATATATGGCAGGTTTCCGATATATCATCTCAAAATACTTTTCATTATCAACGCATTAGGATAGTGATATGGGATTAGGTGGAGGAGTGACATTTGTGTATTGACCTCCATTTGTTGCTTTTGAGGGGTGTGGGAACGAATAATCCCAAAATTTCCTTATATTTGCAACGCGAAAATCGGATGAGGGAACAGATAAGTTCCCTCTTTTTATTGTATGTCACAGACCACGGCACTAAATCACCTGGAACCATTGATCCGCTCTGCCTTTGCTGAAGGCAGGTGTGGGGAGTATTATTTGGTGGACATGGAGATCACACCTTCGAAGCACATCAGTGTATATGTCGATGGTGATGAAGGGGTCAGTCTGGACACATGCACCCAGATCAGCCGGATTCTTGAATCCATTCTTGATCAGGAACCTACACTTGGAGGAATCTATGAACTGGAGGTTTCTTCACCGGGGGTTAACAGACCATTAAGATTTCCCAGGCAGTACCTGAAACATACAGGCCGGACACTGAAAATAGACATGATGAATGGAGGAATTGTAGAAGGCGCTTTGATCAATACAAGCCACGACATGATTACAATTGAAGTCAAACCGGTGGATAAAAAGAGCAAACCGGAAACCCGGGAGATACCTTTTGAGGATATTAAAGAAGCATATGTCACTATTCAGTTTGGTAAGCCCAAATAAGTAGTGTATAAAAAAACAAAATGTCATTATTTACTAATTGCTTAATTCTACCACAATGCTTTTAAAGAATAAAGAATCATGAATCTAATCGAATCATTTTCCGAATTTAAAGCAGGAAAAAACATAGATAGGCCTACCATGGTCAGGGTGATGGAAGATGTATTCCGTACACTCATTAAGAAGAAGTATGGTTCTGACGAACACTTCGACATCATCGTCAATACAAATGGTGACCTTCAGCTTTGGCGTGTGCGCAAGATCGTACCAGACGGAGAGGTCATGGACGAGCAAGCCCAGGTATCTTATTCAGAAGCCAAGAGCATCGATATCAGCTATGAGCTCGATGAAGAATGCTACGAAGAGCTTACACTTGAAGATTTTGGGAGACGCGCTATCATGGCTGCAAGACAAACGCTTGTGTCCCGGATCATGGAGCTAGAGAAAGATGAAGTTTTTCAAAGATATAAAGACCGTGAAGGTGAAATCATCCTTGGCGAAGTCCAGCAAATATTGAAGAGAGAAATTCTCATCATTGATGATGCTACTAACAATGAGCTCCTGCTGCCCCGAACTGAAATGATCCGAGGAGATTATTTCAAGAAAGGGGATATGGTGCGCGCCATCATCAAGCGGGTGGAAATGAAAAATAACAATCCTGTCATCATCATATCAAGGACTGACAATTTATTCCTTGCCAAGCTGATGGAACAGGAAGTACCTGAGGTGGAAGATGGGTTGATCACTATCAAGAAGATCGTTCGCCTTCCCGGGGAAAGAGCAAAAGTGGCTGTAGAATCCTATGATGACCGTATTGATCCGGTAGGAGCCTGTGTGGGAATGAAAGGATCAAGAATTCATGGTATTGTACGCGAATTGAGAAATGAGAATATCGATATTGTGAACTTTACTAACAACCTTTCACTTTTCATACAGCGTGCGCTCACACCTGCAAAAGTGTCGAGCATCGAAATAAACCAGGAAAGCAAAAGAGCAAGTGTATATCTCAAGCCCGATCAGGTTTCTCTGGCCATTGGCAAAGGAGGCTCAAATATCAAATTAGCAAGCTGGCTTACTGAATTTGAAATCGATGTGTTCAGGGATAGTTCTGATTCTGATAATGAAGATGTGGATCTCGATGAATTCTCAGATGAACTCGAGCCATGGATCATAGATGAGCTGAAAGGTATAGGTCTTGATACAGCGCGGAGTGTGCTCGCTTTAAGTAAAGAAGAGCTTGTGCGCAGGACGGATCTTGAGGAAGAAACTGTGGATGAAATTTTACGGATATTTAACACCGAATTTGAGGATAGTTGATTAGAATCTCTCCGTTCTCCCGTTGTGTAGGGAATAAAAAACGCAGGAGTTAGAACTGAATACTATATATGCAGCAAAGACTTGTTAAAGTTGCCAAAGAATTAAATGTCGGTACGGACAGTATCGTGGAATACCTTTCTAAAAAAGGATTTGCCGTAGAAGCCAAGCCGACAAGCATGATTTCTGAAGAGATGCACAACCTGCTCCTTCAGGAATTCGGTGGTAATATTGCTATCAAGGAACAGGCAAATAGTATGATCATTGGTGCTCGTCCGGTTAAAGCTGCAGACGTGATGACCTCTGTCATGCCTGAACCTCCTAAAAAGGAAACATCGGTGGCTCCTCTTGCTGAAAAAGCAAATAAAAAAGAAGAAGTCCCGGAAAGAGAAAAGCTTAAAGTAAAAGTTGTTGGTAAAATTGATCTTTCGCCAAAAGCTTCAGACCCTAAACCGAAAGTTGACGAACAGGAAGAAGTCGAGGTTGCTGAACCGGTTAAAGAAGTCGCGACACCTGAAATAGTACCTGAAGAAAAGCCGGAAGATGAGCTGATCAAAGCAGAAGCTCCCCAGCTGCAGGGCCTTACGATCTTAGGCAAAATCGATACTGATAAATTCGATACATCTAAGATTAAGAAGGAGAAGGAAAAGGAAAAAGAAAGAGAAAAAGTCGCTGCAAAAGCTAAGAAGGATAAAGAATCCAAACCGCTTGCTTCTTCTGACAATAGTACCCAACAAAAACGTAAACGTAAACGTAAGAATCTTACTTCCGGTACAGGAACCACCGGGGCTTATGATGGCAAACCAGATCCAAGAGCAAGGCCTCATATAGGTGGAGGAACCGGATCTACCCAAGGCGGAGGCGCGGGAGCAGGAGTGGGTGCACGCAGAGGGCCTGTTCGCCCAGGTGGACGCGACGATGTAAAAGAAGTTTCCAAGAAGGAAATCGATGATCAGATACGGGCTACCATGGCTCGCTTATCGGGTGGCAAGAGCAAACGTCAGAAAATAAGACGAGAATCACGAAGGGATAAAGTCGATCGCCAGGAATTACTGACCTCAGAGATCAGCGATACAAAATTGCAGCTGACAGAATTTGTTTCTGTTTCTGAATTGGCCAGTGTCATGAATCAACAAGTGACGGATGTCATCATGACTTGCATGAATCTTGGTGTCATCGTTTCCATCAACCAACGTCTTGATGCGGAAATCATCGAATTAGTAGCAGGTGAATTTGGTTTTGAAGTGGAGTTTGTTTCCGCTGAGGACCAGACTTATTATGAAGAAGAGGTGGTGGATGATCCGGCAGATCTTAAGCCGAGGCCTCCGATTGTAACTGTCATGGGCCACGTTGACCACGGGAAAACATCGCTATTGGATTATATCCGGAGTGCCAATGTAGTGAGCGGTGAAGCGGGAGGCATTACGCAACACATCGGTGCGTACGAAATGGAAGTGAAGCCCGGGAAGTCGATTACATTTCTTGATACACCGGGTCACGAAGCGTTTACAGCTATGCGTGCCCGTGGTGCAAAGATTACAGATATCGCTGTGATCATAGTGGCTGCTGATGATAATGTCATGCCTCAAACACGTGAAGCCATTAGTCACGCTCAGGCAGCCGGGGTTCCAATCATATTTGCCATTAATAAAATTGATAAAGTAGGTGCGGATCCGGAAAAAATAAAAGAAGAATTGTCCAGAATGAATTTGCTGGTGGAAGACTGGGGAGGAAAAATTCAATCCTCCGATATTTCTGCCAAAACAGGACATAATGTAGATGAGCTACTTGAGAAAATACTTCTTGAAGCCGAACTTCTCGATCTTAAAGCTAATCCGGATCGCCTGGCTGTAGGAACCGTGATTGAAGCCTCCCTGGACAAGGGACGTGGTTACGTCACCAAATTATTGGTCCAGACAGGTACACTATCCATTGGTGATATCATTGTAACCGGTGAATACAGCGGAAAAGTGAAAGCCATGTTCAACGAACGTGGAAAGAAAGTGAAGGATGTTGGTCCGTCAGCACCTGTATTGGTGTTAGGCCTCAATGGCGCTCCACAGGCCGGTGAAAAGTTCCGTGAATATGAAAGTGAGCAGGATGCAAGATCCGTAGCTGCATATCGAGGACAGATAAATCGTGAACAGAGCAATCGTGCTAACAAACGAATTTCACTTGATGAAATCGGACGTCGATTAGCATTGGGAAGCTTCAAGGAACTGAACCTCATCATCAAAGGTGACGTGGATGGTTCTATCGAAGCTATGGCCGATTCACTTGAGAAATTATCTATCGAAAAAATCAAGGTTAATATTATACACCAGGCAGTTGGTCAGATTGTTGAGTCTGACGTATTGCTTGCTTCAGCTTCGGATGCGATCATCATCGGCTTCCAGGTAAGGCCCTCTGTTGCCGCACGTAAACTGGCAGAGAAAGAAGGTGTCGAAATCAAAATGTACTCCATCATCTATGAAGCCATCAATGAAATCAAGGCGGCTATCGAAGGCATGCTGGAACCGACAAAGGAAGAAAAGATCATTGGGCAGGTTGAGGTAAGGGAAATCTTCAAGGTGAGCAAGATTGGAACCGTAGCAGGTTGCATAGTTCTTGAAGGGAAAGTAGCGCGTAATTATCATATCCGGCTTATCCGCGATGGTATAGTGATCTATCCTACCAAAGAAAATGTCCATGGAGAAGTCGCTACACTCAAACGATTCAAAGATGATGTCAAAGAAGTGAAAGTCGGCCTTGAGTGCGGCATCATCATCAAGAACTTCAATGATGTCAAAGTAGCCGATATCATCGAGGTATATGAGATCAATGAGATCCGTCAGAAGCTTGTTGACAACTAATCTTTATCTAACTTTATGCTGTGATGCTCAGGCAGTGGCTTGATGATAATGTAGAAAAATACAATCATCCTTCGTTCATTGCTTCAGATCCGGTTTCTGTTCCACATAAGTATTCATTGCTTCAGGATATCGAGATAGCAGGCTTGTTTGCCTCTATCATGGCCTGGGGGCAGCGCCCTACCATTATAAAAAAGGCAAATGAATTGCTTGGTTTAATGGATGGCATGCCATATCAATTCATCACGCAGCACCAGGAACTGGACAGAAAACGTTTTTTAAATTTTAAACACAGGACTTTGCAGCCGGATGATATCATCTTTCTTACTGATACATTGCAGCGCTATTATCAAAATCATTCGAGCCTTGAAGATGCATTCGCAAAACCTTTGTCAATAAATGATGGCGATATATTTAAAGGTCTTGCTCATTTTCATGATCTCATGTTTGATCACCCCTGGGTCATGGAACGTACACGCAAACATATCTCAACACCTGTCCGCAAATCTGCTTGTAAGCGTATCAATATGTATCTGCGCTGGATGGTAAGACAAGATGATAAAGGAGTAGACTTCGGTCTTTGGAAAAGAATTGCACCGTCCCAGCTTATCATTCCGCTGGATATGCATGTAGGGAATGTTGCGCGAAAATTGGGACTGCTGAATAGAAATATAAATGACTGGCAGGCTGCAAAAGAATTGACAGAGCGGCTTAAAGAATTTGATCCGGATGATCCGGTGAAATATGATTTTGCATTGTTTGGCGCAGGGATAAATGATGATTTTGATTTTGTATGATTGACAATCGTCATCGTATCATTTCGACTGCTTAGCATGGTCTGTTTGGGTTTGAATTAAGGTATGCATGACGAAGGACGAAAGACAAAAGACAAAAAATGAAGTATGTTATAAAAGCCCCTTAGGGGCGAAAGGTCGGTAACATACGGATCAAGAAAATCTATCTCGCGCCGTAGGTGCGAAACAAACCCAACCTGGAAATGATGACATACAATACCAATTGTGCAAAGATACC
>JBDSPM010000120.1:0-3168 GCA_039930325.1 Saprospiraceae bacterium | reverse complement strand
GGCAAACACATTGGGGCAAACACATTGGGGCAAACACATTGGGGCAAACACATTGGGGCAAACACATTGGTTTGCCCCTACGTATGTTTATTTTCTGATGATTGCACTTTTTTTCAATGTAATTGCTGATCCTTCGGCAAGAAAAACGGAGTAGGGCTTTTGGTGGGTAAGAAATGCAAATTCTTTTCCATACAATGATTCGAATTCGACATGTATTTCGGATTTTTTTGTCTCATAATATTGCCAGGCAGGATGGGCGACGTTATATTCATACGTCAAATGTGGATGAATACGCGTATAGCCCCAATGTTGATCTGTGAAAAACATTTCTTCACTTCCTGTACCCATTGAATGGGGATGAGAGCCGGAAAAAATACCTAAGGTGTTCCAGTCCTTATGTTTCCATTGATAGGAAACATTTAATTCGCCAGGTAAAAACTCCCAGGTATGTTTCATTGGCTGGGTCTGATAATGCTCGTGATAAACTTTATTAGCAACTATAACTATTCCGGGAAGAGGAACAATTTCTTTAATGAAAACTACACCCCTTTTCCACAATCCTTCATGAAAATATTTCACATAGAAGCGTAAATTGACTTCTTCAAAATTGACGTGAAAAGGAAATTTGAATCCAAGAATTTTAGTATTGAGAAACATAAATCCTACCAGGCTCATGAAACATTCCTGATGTAACCTGTCAAATTCTGTTTTGTAGGGTAAATACGGCGTCAAAACTTTCGGGTCGACGATGTAATTGGCCAGGATCAGCTTTTTCCATTCGGCTTTTATCATCCGAGTGCCAGTGTTGGGTTCATCAACTGCTCCAAAATGACTTTATCTATAGAAGTATATTTATTAAAAGGCGAATCCGACGCTCAATTGCCATGACCTGCTTTTGTTTATATCATTTCTTTTTACGAAGGACCCGTCGCTGTTTAAGGTCTGGAAGGAGATATCATACTTATTTCTGTCGACATCGCCAAGTCCGTGCACATAATGTACACCAAGGTATAGTCCCTGGTTTAAAAAATAGGCCACCCCGGCTACCAGGCCAAAGTCAAGGGTCTTAAACATATTCTTGTCTTTTTCAGGAAAATCATAGTATGCTCCGAGGAAGGTTGGAATTGTATAATTTTTCCCATCAATATTTACGGTTTGGGTAGCGCTGGAGTACGCACCCGCTTTATCTTTTTTGTAATTGTAATTGAGATTGACAGTGTAGGGTGGTATGCTGGTGCCTATAGGTGAAATACCGGAAATAATTAGACTGCCTCCGGCGTTGGAAGATAAAAGGACACCTGTATTAAGCCCACCGGAAAGTTCGAATCCTTTTATCCTGTAATACAAGGTGACCGGTACATCAATGTAGGCGTTAGATACATTGATGGATTGTTTCCTGTTGCCTTTGATCTTGATTGAATTTAAAGTATTTCTTTCAAGGATATATTCAGTCGGACCGTTGTACAGATAGTCTGTGCCCCGTTGCGAGAAAAGAAGTTCTGTCCGCAACCCTAATAAATCTCCAAACTTAAAATTGACCGTCACCCCGATATGAAAGCCTCCCGCATATTTATTTGTTTCTAGCGTCTCCCCATTTGGCCCCAATTCAGATGGCCCTACGTATTTGCTAAGACTGAGACCTGCCCTGAATCCATATCCAATATGTTCATTTTGCGCCACCATCTTTCCATTCATGATTGTGAGCAGAAAAAAAAGTGGAATGAATTTTAGTAGGTTCGTCCTACCTTGAATCCTTGGTTCTGAATTGGAATATTTATTTTGCATCGACTTTCGTGTTCGCTGAGATAAGATAAAATGTAAAACTAAAGAGTTTTGCCGAAGAATCCCTTTCATGTTATTGGAGCATTCTTTCCCTTATATATTTAACGGGTGAGCTGCCAAAACTGAGAAAAGTTTCATGAAAATTTTTCAGGCTGTATTTGTCACCCATTTTCTTTTTATAATCTTCACGGAGTGTCTGTATAGCCGATGCGCCTGTGTAATACGAGCATAGTTGTACCTGAGAAACGGTGGCCCTGTGATACTTCTCTTCTGCCTGTGCCTTCGTCTGAAAACATTCATCTGCCAGGAGATGAAGGATGTCCTCTTTCGACTTGTGAAGCACCTGTATATCATAATCTATGATCACATTGGCCAATTCACGCAGCTTTAATTTATCATGCACCAGCTCCATTTCAGGCGTGTGATCACCCCAGCCATTTTCAAGCATCATGCCTTCTGTATACACTGCCCAACCTTCGATCATGGCGCCATTCTGGAAAACAGCCCTCACTACATCAGGCGATTTTTTATTATTGTAAATTCCCTGAACACAATGACCGGGAACGGCTTCATGAATTGAAAGCAATTGAGATGAATAGTTATTGTATTCCCTCAATGAACTCTCAGCTCTTTCAGGTGTATATTTAGTCAGGTCGTCGATGTTGTAATATGTTGTGCCTTGTTTTTGATACGGAGGTGTGAATTCTGCATTTGCCACTGAAAATCCACGGGCATATTCAGGCATGATGCGCACGACTATGGGCGGAGAGGTAGTGTCAAAATCAAATAAATCCTTTTCTATGATAAATCTTTTCAAATGGTGCACCTGGCTGGTGAGTGAATCGAAAAAATCTGCCGGCCGGGCATGCTGCAATTGAATTTTATCAAGCACCATCTGGATCAGCTGCAGGCTATCTACAGGTTTAACATGCTTACCATACTGTTTTTCCCACAATGAATTGGCCGTTTCAATCATCTTGTGGGTATACATTTTTTTATCAGCTGTGGCTTTGTCATAGAGTTGTTCCGGTGTGAAATCGGTAGCGAGATCATATTTGAATTTGTCAGTGAACAGGGCCTTTCCTATCCTGAAATCTCGATATTCCGAATTTTTATTTGCAACAATACCCTTCAGCGCATCCACGTAATGCTGAATGGCATCGGTGGTTTTAGATATATTTTGCTTTAATGCATTCACTTCTTCAGGTGTCAGATGAGAAGCTTTTATTGAATCATTCAGAGCTGCACCGAACAATGAAAGGCCTCCCTGATTTTGCAGGATCGCAAGTTCGACGTGTTCTTTCGTAGGTTTATTCAATGTTGCAATCGCTGCACGATAGTATTCATCCGAATGCTGTAAGTGTTGGGTCAGGATCTTCAGGCGAT
>JBDSPM010000119.1:0-4057 GCA_039930325.1 Saprospiraceae bacterium | reverse complement strand
CCAAATCATCCTCAATGATTGAGCGGTAGCCGAAATCATAAGGGATAGTCAAAGGGGTTCGTTGAGCGATAGCCGAAACGAAAACCCCTAGGCCAGATTAACCTGTGAGTTCGGTTTTCGTCGAAATCAGCTACCAGGTTTATTCTCCCATAAAATTCATTCTGCCAAACCTCATTTTCCCATGTTTTTATTACGTAGGTGGGCTAAATGCCATTTACTCTTTTGCCATATTGACCTTCCTAAGTTTATTTGATTCTCCTGCATTCCCATAAGGAAAAACTTTGAAGAGTGGCTTGTCTACGCAGCGCCACTTTCGTACTTTTGCGCCTGAATTGAAGGATACCCTCTATAAATGAAGGATTTACGCAGGATTTTTGTCCATTTTACTTTCACATCGGCACTCGCTTTACTAGTTGCTTTCCCACTTTCCGGCTATAGCCAGGAAACGTCAGCACGTCATGGCGTAGATTCAACAAACGCCGAAGGGTTAGAAGCTCACCATTGCCACTTCCACGATGAAGCGATGGACACCATTTACGACCCGACTAATACGGCATACCATCATATCGCAGATGCAAACGTTTACAGCATCGGTTCTTTTAATTTCCCCCTTCCTTGCATCCTGTTTTCAAAAGGCCAGGGTTGGGATGTTTTTTCTTCCAAAAAATTTGACTTCGAATTTTATGGCCATGGCCATGGTCACAAAGCTTATAACCGCTATGTACTGGATGAGGGTCAGGTAAAACATATCACAGATCCTTCATTTCCCACAGGAGAGGTTAACCTTGAAGGATTCATGAATGAGACCACAACTGTAGAAGGCAAATCAGCAATCAACACATATTCCTGCTACCAGGGAAAACATTTTTTACTGGAAGCACAGAGTACTATAGATGGCGGATTATTCGGAGGAGGCTTCACTTCATTCTATGATCTTTCGATTACGAAAAATGTCCTTTCGATGTTTTTAATCACCCTTCTTCTTACCTGGGCATTTTTCGGCATTGCAAAAGCATATCGGAATCGGGATGCTATGGCACCAAAAGGCTTACAATCCCTCGTTGAACCCATTTTTCTTTTCATCCAGGACGAAGTTGCAAAACCTTTTCTGGGACCGAAGTGGGAAAAATTTATGCCCCTCTTATGCTCCCTCTTTTTCTTTATCCTGGCATTGAATTTATTTGGCCAGATTCCATTTTTAGGAGGCAGCAATGTGACAGGGAATCTAGCAGTCACTTTCATACTCGCGATCGTAGCTTATATAGTGGTATTAATAAATGGCAATAAAGATTATTGGAAACATATATTCTGGATGCCGGGTGTACCTGCAGTCATCAAAGTTTTGATTCTCACACCTGTTGAAATTCTTGGCATATTCATCAAGCCTTTCACATTGATGTTGCGACTTTTTGCAAATATCGTTGCAGGCCATATCGTCATCCTTTCATTTGTAGGTTTGATTTTCGTGTTTGGTAAGATGGGACAAAGCATGATTGGTTCAGTAGGTGGATTTTTAGTGGCCGCTCCATTGACGATGTTCATTATGGCGATTGAATTGTTGGTCGCATTCATCCAGGCCTATGTATTTACTCTTTTAGTAGCTTCTTATTTAGGAGCAGCTACTGAAGAGCATCATCATGCAGAAAAACATTAATAAAGGCAGAGGGCATGGGGCATAGAGCAGAGGGAAAGCCATGCGGTTGAAATATCAATAATGTGAAAGATTTTCATAGCCTAATGAAAAAAAGGCAAAGGAAAATTAGAAGATTGATTTGAAATTAATTATCAGCGTACTGGCAGCGGGTAAACACTAAATAAATAATAATCTGAAGTCCCCTTTAGGGGATTTAGGGGCAAAGAGAATTTACTAACTCAATAAATATTTATTAACATGACAGGTTCGATTGTAGCAATTGGAATGGGACTAGCGGCGATTGGGGCTGGTATCGGTGTTGGATCTATCGGGGGGAAAGCTATGGAAGCCATAGCTCGCCAACCGGAGGCCATCGGTGATATCCGTTCAAACATGATCCTGACAGCCGCCCTTGTAGAAGGTGCAGCTCTCATCGCGATCGTGTTGTCGTTAGTGGTCAAGTAGTTTTTGAAAAGAATACTACCGGTTGCCGTGCGATTGGCCCGGCTGCCGGTAGGTTTCGAAAAAAGCGCAATTATCAAAGTATAAAGACAAATAAAATGGATCTTTTTTTTCTTGCAGATTTCAATGTTTCAAGACCCGGAATTGGCTTGTTACTTTGGACGCTCATCATCTTCCTTTTATTCTGGGGAATAGTTGGAAAATTTGCTTTTAAGCCTATCAAAGATTCATTGAAGAAACGTGAAGACGATATTCAGTCCGCACTTGATGAAGCCAAGAGAGCCAAAGAAGAAATGGCAAAGCTTAATACAGACAATCAGCGTCTCCTGAGCGAAGCCCGTGAAGAAAGAGCTAAGCTATTACGTGAAGCGAAACTTACAGGTGATAAATTGATCACCGATGCACGCGATAAGGCCAAAGAAGAGGCCAACAAAATCGTCATCGATGCCCGCCAGGAAATTGAAAACCTAAAAAACAAGGCGATCGTCGAAGTGAAAAACCAGGTTGGCCAAATGTCAATTGATATTGCTGAAAAACTAATTCGCCAGCAAATGAATTCACCCGAACAAAAAATACTGGTAGAAAAATTGGTGAATGAAATCAAACTCAGCTAATGCTTCGACCTTCTTTACTCAACCTAATGCTGCAGCTCAGCAACCATCGTCAATCATCAATCGTCAATCGTCAATCATTTCATGTCTACGTTTAGAATAGCTTCCAGATACGCGAAATCACTGCTTGATCTTGCCAAAGAGCAGGGAAAGCTTGATATAGTCCTGCATGATGTCGAAGCATTCGTGAAGGCAACTGAAAACAGAGACTTCGCACTCTTGCTGAAAAGTCCAATTGTCAAATCCGACAAGAAAGCAAAAGTGCTTGATGCGATTTTCAGGGGAAAAATAGATCAACTCACGAACGCATTTCTCCATATCATCGTGAGCAAGGGAAGAGAGGCACAGCTCGCAGAAATAGGTCAGGAATATATTAATCAATACAGGGAGATCAAAGGAATATCCATAGTGAATATAGTTTCTGCTGAACCGCTTCCTGAAGAAACACTTGAATCCATCCGCAAGAAATTGGTGGAGAGTAAAATGACAAGAGGAAATATTGAATTTAAGACATCAGTAGATAAAGACCTCATTGGTGGATTTGTCATTTCCTTCGAAGACAAGCTGTATGATGCGAGCATATCGCATCAGCTAGACCAGCTTCGAAAGCAATTTACCGGAAAAGAATACCAGGCAGCTATTTAAAATAATAACAACGATCAATACTAAATAAAAAAATCATGGTGGATGTCAAACCCGATGAAATATCGGCCATATTAAAGCAGCAATTATCAGGTTTTCAAAGTGCTGCTGAATTAGAAGAAGTAGGATCTGTGCTACAGGTTGGAGACGGTATCGCACGAGTCTATGGATTGAACAGGGCACAGGCCGGAGAGTTAGTTCAATTTGACAGCGGTGTTGAAGCAATCGTACTCAATCTTGAAGAAGATAACGTCGGTGTCGTGTTGATGGGATCCGGTGATGATATTCGTGAAGGCTCCCGTGTAAAACGAACAGGCCGGATCGCCAGCATCAATGTAGGCATGGGCTTTATCGGCAGGGTAGTGAATCCACTTGGACAGCCTATCGATGGAAAAGGGCCGATCGGTGGTGATAAATATGAGATGCCACTCGAGCGCAAAGCTCCTGGTGTAATTTATCGTCAGCCGGTAGCTGAGCCATTACAAACCGGTATCAAAGCTATTGATGCGATGATCCCAATTGGTCGCGGACAACGTGAACTTATCATTGGCGACCGTCAAACAGGAAAGTCTGCTATTGCCATTGATACGATCATCAATCAGAAAGAATTTTTCCAGAAAGGTCAGCCTGTATACTGCATCTATGTAGCATCAGGTCAGAAAGCATCCACTGTTGCTTCAGTTGCAAAGACATTGCAGGAAGCAGGAGC
>JBDSPM010000118.1:0-2724 GCA_039930325.1 Saprospiraceae bacterium | reverse complement strand
CTAAATTTTGCGCTACCGGATCATTTTAATCTTATCGATTGAGTAACAAAATTGAAAGTTATCTAATAATTAAATAGGGCCAATGAGTGCCTTACGGGAACTGACTATTAAATGACATATTTCCTGTGTGCCAGGTTTATTTTCTTCCCCCAAAAGCAGTAAATTAGCATTCCCTTAAAGGACCCTCACCAAAGCAATTTCCTTATGTACCGTTTATTTAAAATCTATATCTCCTCTTTGGTTTTCTGCCTTCTTACAGCTAGTGCAAGCAGCCAGATTACGATTTCTTCATACCGGGATCCCCTGAAAGCTGTCGTGGCTATGGCAGATACTGATGATCCTTTTGCCTTCAGTATAAAATATGCTGAAGCCCCTTATCCGGATGGTGATGATGGTGAAAGAGCATTTCTGAGAAAAATAAAACTGGAAGCTCAGGTTAAAACACCGCTCAATCATAACACAGCTCCAATTCAAAATAGAGGAAGCGTTCCCGTCCCTGAAATATTGGCCAGCTTTTCCGGAAATAATATCATCACAGGCACTCCCCTGGACAATCATCTTGCTGTGAACACGACTGAACAAGTCGTATCTACAATTAATACACACATTCTTGTAGTGAATAATGTGGGCTTCTTCCTGGGATCTTATAAGCTGGATGTTTTTTTTCAAAGCCTTGGAGGTGTCAATCGTTATTTTGATCCACGTATCATCTACGATCCGGAAAAAGATGGATTTATTCTTGTGGTATTCCAGGGCAGTAAATGTGCGGAGAGCCATATATTAATTGCCTTCAGCAAAACCAATAATCCAAAAGGCGCATGGAATATGTATTCGATTGATGGCTGCCTGGACGATGACGGCACATTTGCAGATTACCCCATGGTTTCTTTGACAGATTCCGAATTATTCCTCACCTACAATGAAGTGAATGCTGACAGCTCATGGCAAACCGGGTTTGCAGGAACCCAAATCCACCAGATCAATAAGCTGAATGGATATAATGGTGAGACTCTCAATCGAAAAGTGTGGAGGGATATCTCATACAAGGGAAAACTGTTACGCAACCTTTGTCCAGTGCGCAATGCGGATGAGACCCTACCACTTGATATGTATTTCATATCGGATCGCAATTTTTCATTATCCAATGACAGTATTTTTTTATTGCATCTTACAGGACACCAGGATGATCCCAATGCCAGTATTGTAATGGAATTGCGCACATTAGATCAACCTTATGGCGTGCCACCTTACGCTGTGCAACCCAAGGATAGTCTCGACACAAATGATGCACGTATTCTCGATGCATTTAGAGTAGATGGACATATTCAGTGGGTGAGCAATACCATGGATTTTGCTACTGGCAGGTCGGCTGCGTTTCACGGGATGCTTGCCATTGATGATCCTTCCTTCACTGCATCTGGTCACATCATCGGTCATCCTACAGATTATTTAGGTTACCCTGGCATTGCCTGGACAGGTAATCAGCCTGGCGAACAAGATGCTATCATTGTGGTAAGTCATTCTTCCTCTGCACGTTTTCCCGGAGGTTCCGCATTCTACTCTAATGGGCTTGGTGAATATAGCAATCTCCTTCCGATTATTGAGGGCACGCGATCAGTGGATATGCTTACCGGAACAGTTGAGCGTTGGGGCGATTATGCAGGTATTCAGCGATTGTATCATCAGCCCGGAAGTATATGGGCTTCTATGTCCTATGGAAGACAGGGAAATGTAAATGAAGCCTGGGTTGCGAAGCTTGCAAGGCATGAAGAAATGACAGCGACAAATGATCTCTCTGGTGATAATTTAAAAATGAATGCCTATCCTAATCCTGCAGATGATTATGTCCAAGTCGATATCGACAATCCGAACGGAGGAAAAATAACTGTTACATTATTTAATCTATCTGGCCAGGTAATGAAAACACTTTACGATGGCCCTGCCAACTTTCCGGGGAAAGCAAGCCTGAGTTTTTCAACGCACGAGTTGCCTGCGGGGCAGTATGTAGTGGAGGTGAAGGTGGATGGAAGTCTTTTAGAAGCAAAGAAGATTATCAGGATGTGAGAGCCTGGTGCCTCATTGTCTTAAACTATGATTAATGTGATTTTTGTCATAGCCATGAAAAAAAATGGAGAGATTCATATCGTGAAAAGTCATTCAAATATTCTTGACCAGTTCTTTGTGATGTTCGCTTCGGCTAACGCTCAGCGACCATCTAAGATCTCTACCTGTTAATTTCGGCTAACGCTCAATTAATGAGTGAGGATCGAGTATAAAATCATGTTTTTCATAAATCACATAAATCATAGTTTAAGACAATTTTCAGAGAGAAGTTATTGATAAAAGAGGTTTGTATTTCTTATTGCCTAACCGGTGGAATTCAAGTTTGAGATTTCCAAAGTTTATTAATAATCCGACTTCAAGATTATACGCTTCAAGGTAATTTATGGCTTGAGCTAAATGGACAGGCTCGGTTTTGATGAGAGTTTTCAACTCAACGCTAATAATTTCCTCCACGAGGAAATCAACTCTTCTGGTTCCCATCAAACGATTCTTATAAAATATCTCCATTGCAAATTCCCAGGAAAAACTAAGATCCTGCAATTCAAATTCATATGCCAAAGCACGTTGATATATCTTCTCCTGAAACCCATTCCCTAAAAATTTATGAACCTCCATGGCACATCCAATAATTTTGCCTGTGAGTTCCGAGTACTTGTATTC
>JBDSPM010000117.1:0-4324 GCA_039930325.1 Saprospiraceae bacterium | reverse complement strand
ATGTTCGTTTGTTGAAAAAGTTCATGGTGCCCAACTAGGCGGTGCTGCTGGCGTAATTGTGATAAATAATAATTCTTCCAGACCTGATGAAATCCTTGCCATGGGTGGTTCAGATGCAACTGTAAATACAATCACCATTCCGTGTGTCATGGTATCATACAATTCCGGTGTGCTGCTGAAAACAGCTCTTGCAGCCGGAGCTACTATAGTTGGTTCATTAAAACGAGATAATATTGCGCTTCCTAAAAAAGACGGTGATTTCGATAATGGCATCATCGCTCATGAATATGGTCATGGTATTTCAAACAGACTTTCACCTCAATCAGCATCCGGAGGGTCACTTGGTGGAAGCGAGCAAGGTGGCGAAGGGTGGTCAGATTATATTGCCCTTTATGTTACGACAACGGTAAGTGATCTTTCAGCATCTTCTCCTGTGCATCCACATGGCATTTTACCCAATCATGGTATCGGAACCTATGTACAATATACCGGCTTCAATGGCCCGGGTATAAGGCCACGCTTATACAGTATTGATGAAAGCATCAATGAATACACATACACCGGTGAGACTAACGGTGGCAAAGGAATCAACAATGCTCCTGAAATCACGATTCCACACGGAGTAGGATTTGTCTGGTGTACAATGCTTTGGGACATGACACAAAATCTGATCGATAAGTATGGGTTTAATGACAATAAATATTACAATCCTCCATCAACAGGAAATTTTTCTGCAGACTCTGCTGCTATTGCTGCCAACAATGCAGGAAATAACCTGGCATTAAAACTAATTCTTAAGGGTATCAGCCTTCAGGCTACAAGCCCCAACTTTGTTCAAATGCGCGATGGGATTTTACAGGCGGATCTTTTGCTGTATAATGGAGCACATCAATGTTTGATATGGAAGGCTTTTGCAAAACGTGGACTGGGCTTAAACGCAGTTGCCGGTACAAATGCAGTTGGTGATGAAGTGGATGGATATGCAACACCCTGCAACACCACTCAGGTTTTCTATAACATCGAAAAATCAGCTATCACGCTGATGCCAAATAAAAACACTATCTCATACACGATCACCGTCTCCAATACTTCGCCTTTCAATGTTACAGGCTATACTATTGAAGTCCTTGACGTCCTTTCAGACGAAATGATTTTTCTGAGTGCTTCCGGCGCTGGCTATACTCAGAGTAATGATAGCCTCTTTTTTACGATCGTATCGCTCGCACAGGGACAATCAGTCGTACTAACTGTAAATGCATTTATCGATGCACCGACCACCTCTCTTCCAGTGGCTTTTTATGATTTTGAATCCGGATCTCAGGGCTGGATCCCAATCACTGGGGGAAGCAATGAGTTTACCTACACTACAAACGCTGCCCAGGCACATTCCGGATCATCATTTTATTATACTACCAATAATGGTCTTAATGGTCCAAATACCATGTTACTTAGCCCCATCCTTGATACGACGATCCATAACAGGCAGTTGCGCTTCTGGCACAAATTTGGGACTGATGCAGGATATGATGGTGGATTTATTGAAACCTCCCAAAATGGTGCTCAATGGACCAGGTTACCACTGCAGGTAAATGGATATAATGGAGCATTAAATTCAACTTTCAATCCCGCAAATGCCGGCGCCGCCTTTACAGGATTGATTCCCGACTATATTGAATCAGCCGGAAGTTTGCCTGACGGTGCAATACTGGTACGATTTGTCTTCAGTGAAGACCTGGGATTGGGAGGTGGTGACGGATGGTGGATTGATGATATACGCCTCGTACAAAATCCGGTGACAGTAACAAATCGCGTATTTGTAGATGATCCTATTGCCAGTGGCGGTCGTACTCACTCTGCTTCTGCTACCACATTGATCATGCCAGCCGCGCCCGTCAATGCGTGTTCTTTAGTATCCATTACTACTGATGAAGGTGTAGGATCATTGCCTTTTGCAATTGGATGCGCTGCCTCAGGCGATACGATCCGTTTTGCAATTGCACTGCATGACGATACCATTCAACTTGTAAATCACAAAGCGATTATTTCCAAAAATCTTGTCTTTGACGCGTTCTTGGCAGACAGCATTTTTATCTCTGGTGCAGGTGTGGATCATACATTTGAAATCTATAATAATGGTACTATTGTATTGAATGGCCTCCATGTCATAGCAGGTACAGGTGTTGCAGGAGCTGCGTTGTTCAACGCAGGTGATACAAAACTTCGGAATGTAAGAATTTATGAACGCGCAACTGGTAATGTCGGGCCATTAGTACACAACGCCACTGGTGCAGTGCTTAAAGTGAGTGAAACGACAATAATTTACAAGGATTGAAATTCCATTTACCAACCTATTGAACCTACAGGTCATTAAAATCAAGATTAATGGAAAAGTTCCCCCTCGGGGGAACAGCTTTGCTCGGCAAAGCAAGGGGGAAAGAGGGGAATAGCTTTACTCCGTAAAGCAAGTGGGATGTGGGTTTTTCGTATATTCGATAAAACCCACAAGCATGAAAGCATTGCTTTATCTTTTGATCGTTGCATGTACCACCATTCTTTGGAATAGCAACGTTCTCTCCCAAAGCCTGCCTCCCATTTCAAAATCTTCTGTAAATACTTCCGCAGAATGTGATCCGCCAAATCATTGGATGGGATTTTTTGACCCATCAGTTGCCAGTAGCCCGAACCCCATCATCTTCAGCGAACAAATAAAAGAGGAGCTGATGTCGGATGGCTTCCAGGGAAAAGACAAAGAATACGGCGATATCGACAATGACGGCGATGTAGATATTTTATATACTAAAAATGGCAATCAATTATGGCTATTACGTAATTCAGGCAATCCTACAAATCCCGAATTCCTGCTCAATCATGCTGTCAATACAGGGCTCATTGGAGTGTATTCTTTCAAATTTTTAGACTGGTTTGCTGATAGTATCCAGGACCTGCTTGTACTCGAACAATTCAATAGTGATCCACCGATCGTTTCTTTATATATCAATATCAATTCGCAAATTGGTTTTCCTGCACCCGCAGCAGTTTTAATCAACGGCACTACAGTTCCACTTAATTCCAATAATTTTATTGAAGTGGGAACTATTAACGATGATCCATATCCTGATATCCTGATCAGCGGAACCGTAGGCATCCATGGTACAGCATTGTTTACATCTTCCTTCAACAGTGGCTGGAATTTGCCTGTCGCCCCTCCTTTTCGTATTGAACCACCTCAGACGTTTGCAACACCCATGATCCCCGACAATAGTGGCAGCGCACCATGTCCTGAATTATTTGACGCTGATTGTGATGACGATCTTGATTTATTTATCAGTGATCCGATATGGGCTGGTGGTGGAGGCCATGTGGATTTTTACAGGCTGATCGACAAGGCATCTCCACAACTTTCGTATACGCATATCAATCCCAACCCATATGGCTTCGATGATATATTATCTCCAAATACAGCATTGACCTGTGATTGGGTGATCACCCGGTTTGCTGATTTTTTTGGAGATGGCAAAGCAGAAGCTATTGCATATAACCCATGCAGCAACAATCATCCTAAGGGTGACATGATCTATTATAAAAACACATTTCAATGTGAAGCCGACTTTTCTTTTAGCAGCATCGATGGTTGCCAGGTATTTCAATTTACGGATCTATCCTCCTCAACAAATGCAATAACGTATTCCTGGAATTTCGGCGATCCGCAGAGCGGAAATAATACATCTGTCGTCCAAAATCCAAATCATTATTTTACCGCCTGTGGAACCTATACAGTTTGTCTTACCATTTCAGGCAATGCATGCAATTTGACGGTTTGCCATGTTGTACCTGTGCTTGATATCATTCCTCCTGTAGCAAGTTGCGTGAGCGGAACAGGAATAGTGTTGGATGCGAATTGTATTGCAGTTACTTCACCAAATATATTTGATAACGGTTCAACTGACAATTGCCAGATTTTTTCGATGAGCATTAGCCAGGATACATTCACGCAATGTGGCAATTTCCCCATTATTTTGACAGTGACGGACTGGTGTGGTAATACAGCTGCATGTGTATCCAATGTGCAGGTATTTGAAAGTATTCCTCCAATTATACGATGTCATCCGAACCTTACGATTTCAAGCACATCCAACTCATGTACCAAAGTAGTCAATGGAATTAAATGGACTATTCTTTCAGATAATTGTAGCTCACCTACTGTGACATACACAGTGACTGGTGCCACAACACATGCCGGAGTAAATGATGCAAGTGGAATTACTTTTAATACCGGTGTATCTATTGTCACTTATAAAGCTACTGATGCCTGTGGAAATACTTC
>JBDSPM010000116.1:0-4623 GCA_039930325.1 Saprospiraceae bacterium | reverse complement strand
AACGCATACTTATAGACACAGGACTTGGCGATAAGCAGGATGAACGTTTTTTCAGTCATTACTTTCTTCATGGCGACGCCACACTATTATCATCTCTCTCTGATGTGGGGTATACTCCTCACGATATCACGGATGTGATCATCACGCATTTTCATTTTGATCATGTAGGTGGGGCTGTTAGGAAGGATGAAAATGGGAAGCTCTCCCCTACTTTTCCGAACGCAAAATACTGGACGACACAAAAACACTATGATTGGGCCTTCAATCCAAATGCAAGAGAACGTGCGTCCTTTCTTAAGGAGAATTTTGTTCCATTACAGGAAGAAGGCGCCTTGCAGTATGTCCCTGAAATTCAGGGGTATCAATGGAATGATAATATAAAGATCAGGATCTCCAATGGACATACGGAATCCATGATGTTGCCCGAGATAAAAATCAATGAAGAGATCACGCTTATCTATGCGGCAGACCTGATTCCATCTGCACATCACGTTGGGTTGCCTTATATCATGGGATATGATATCCGGCCGTTAGTAACGCTGGATGAAAAGACTTCTTTTCTGACAGAAGTGGCTACGAAAGGTTATTTCCTATTTCTTGAGCATGATAAGGATACGGAATGTATTTCCATCCGGCTTGATGCGAAAGGCCGTCCGGAGGTGGATAGGAGGATGAGGCTGGAGGAGCTGGTGGGAAAAGATTAAGCCAAATAATTCCTCAATAATCCCTTCCGAATTTCGACGAAATGAGTTTTAAAAACCACATGGAAGGATCTTTCACAAATCATTCAATACCACTCTATTACAAGTAAATAATTCACTCCTGTGCCTACGTTAAATTCAATTTTTTTTCATGGGGTTGCAAAAATAAATATTTCCTGTTACATTTGACCTTTATTCTAAAATAGTCAAATGGTAGAAAAAGAATTAGATCGTTCAAAGGCGAAGCTTGAGCAGATTTTAACAGCAGCCCGTAAACGTTTTGGCCACTACGGGCTTTCAAAAACGGCCATGGTGGATATCGCAAATGATATCGGGATGTCCAAAGCCTCACTCTATTATTATTTCAAAGACAAGGAAAGCATCTTCAAGGCAGTCATTGAAAAAGAACAAATCCTGTTTGTTCAGGAGATGAAAAAGATGATCCAGTCCTCAAATAAAGCGGAATGGATGCTGAATGAATATGTCACGCTTCGTATTTCCGTTTTGAAAAAAATGCTCACGTTGGGTAAGTTTACCTACAGCAGTTTCCTGGAATTCAAGCCACAGATCGGTTGCCTGATGCAGGATTTTAAAAAAGAAGAAATAGTGATGATCGCTGATATCCTGGAATTTGGTGTCAAAACAAATCAGTTTTCGATCGACGATATTCAGAAGTATGCAGAATTTTTTATCGACACCCTGCTCAGCATCCGTAAAGCAGCCTTATCGGAACATGCCGATGGCGAAATTGAATTTTCTCCTAAGAAATATCAGAAACTAAAAGATCAATCTATCATGTTCGCAGGCATTTTTGTAAAAGGGATTTCTGCTTAAAGGCCAACTACCTATGAAAAAATCACCTAGACCACATTATAAAAGGCACCGATATTTTCTTATTGTTTTTTTGCTCGTAGCCTTGACATCCAACGTAGTAAGTCAAAGTGAACAAACTATTTCACTTGATGAATGTCTTACGCTCGCAACAACCAATTATCCATTGACTAAACAAAAAGCCTACCTCAACGCCATCGGGGAAAATAATCAAAAGGGAATCAATGGTTCATGGCTTCCTCAGGTGAATTTCAATCTGAGAGCGACTTATCAGTCAGAAGTTCCATCATTTGATTTTGAAGGGTTCCCCCAGAGGGTTTTTCCAAAAGATCAATACAATTTTGGTATGCAGGTCACTCAGACCATCCTGGATGGTGGACTAACCAATCAGCAAAAGGCTACCGATAAAGCCAATACAGAATCTGAAATTCAAAAAAACGAGGTGGAGCTCTTTAAGGTCAAGGACAGGATTGTTCAGTTATATGGCAATATTTTGTTGGCGGTAGACAACATTGATATCCTGCGATCCTATGCTGATGAAATTACAAACAGACATAAGAAAATGGAATCTTCGGTTCGCAATGGAATAATACTACAAAGCGATCTTGATGAACTGGATGCAGAAATGCTGAAGACGGACCAGAAAACAATTGAGGCAAGTTCAAGGTTAAAAACCCTTTGCCAGGTGCTTTCTTTATTCATCAATCAAACGGTAGATGAAAACACAAAATTTGAAGAACTTCCGATAGCAGATAAGATTACCAACCAAGACATACTTCGCCCTGAACTGACCTTATTTTCAATGCAACAAAGCCTCATTGATGATCGAATCAAGCTTTCAGAGATTAAGACCCGCCCGCATCTTGCTGCTTTTGGAGACGGGGCTTATGGAAGGCCTGGATTCAATTTTTTAAATCAGAAAATGAGGTTTTATGGATTAGTAGGAATACGCCTGACGTGGAACCTAAACAGTCTTTATACACTTACTTACGATCGAAATAATTTTGTTCTACAGCAAAATATGATTGATGCTCAGAGAGATCTTTTTCAATTAAACCTCAATGCTACTTTACTCCAGCAAAATGGTGAAATAGATAAGCTGCAACAAATGTCCCAAATAGATAATGCCATCATCGAGAAGCGCAAATCTGTCAGCAAAGTAAAAGCCAATCAATTAGATAATGGAACGATCACGTCGTCAGATTATCTCAGTGAATTGAATGAAGAAAAACAAGCCATATTAACACAGCGTATGCATGAAATACAGCTTGGTATTGCTGTGGCCACTTTACGTATCACAAAAGGAAATTAAAATCAACATCAGTAGTAATCATGGAAGAAACAAAAAATACTAAAAGTAGCCGGAAGCCAATCACGCGGCTAATATTTATAGCGATATTAATTTGCGGAGCAGTATATGGCTATGTGAAATATCGTGAGGCAAAGCAATTCGAAACCACAGATGATGCCCAGTTGGATGCAGATATTAGCCCGATTTCAGCAAGGACATCCGGTTTCATTGATAAAGTTTTTTTCTCCGACAATCAGGCTGTCAATGCAGGAGATACCCTGGTGGTGCTCGACAATCGTGATCTACTGCTTAAAGTAGAACAGGCTGAAGCTGCACTTGAGAATTCATTGGCAGGTTTGGGTTCTTCGAAAGCGAGTGCATATTCAGTTCAGGAAGGGAGTAACACCAGCATGTACAAAATTGATGAGCTAAAAGTTCGTCTTCAAAGTGCAGTTGTAGAATATAACCGGTATCAAAAAATGCTGAAAGAAGGTTCTGTGACACAGCAACAATTTGACAAGGTCAAAGCTGATAAGGAATCTTGGGAAAAACAAGTGGAAACTGCCCAACAATCAGAACGTGAATCATCCTCTAAATCAGGTGCAGCTAATAAGCAGATATCAGTTGCTTCCAGCATTATCAAGCAAAGACAGAGTGATCTGGATTATGCAATACTTCAGCTAACCTATGCAACCATCATTGCACCTTTCGATGGTATTGTTTCAAAAAAGAATGCTTTACCTGGCCAGTTGATCCAGGCAGGGCAACCACTGGGTGCGATCGTCAATGAAAAAAATATCTGGGTGATTGCCAATTTTAAAGAAACGCAAATAGGTAAGATCACAGAAGGCATGCGTGTTGACATCAAAGTAGATGCCTTTCCAAAAGCTAAAATTTCCGGAAGGGTTGCGTCATTTTCTTCTGCGACCGGTTCTAAATTTTCACTTATACCTGCTGATAATGCCTCAGGCAATTATGTAAAAGTGGTTCAGCGTATTCCGGTTAAAATAGAATTGGATAAGGAAAACAATTCGCTACCTGATTTGAAACCGGGCATGAGCGTATTTGTCAAAGTAATTCTTGATGATGCAATGCACCAGGGTGCTTCCAAAACCAGGGAAGCTCCGGCAAGTGCAGGTGCAAACCGATAAAGAAAACGAGGAATACGATTCAGCTGAATGCTCATTAAATAATGGCAAAAATTACTCTTGATAAATGGATTGTAATTGTGACGGTCGTCTCGGCATCGCTCTTACAATTAATAGACACTTCGATCGTAAACGTCACGCTTACTCAGATGATGGGAAATCTTGGTGCATCATTGGGTGATATTGGGTGGGTCGTAACAAGTTATGCAGCTGCCAATGTTATCATGATTACGATGTCAGGATGGCTGGCTGCTAAATTTGGACGTAAAACCTATTTTACCGCGTCCATTATTTTATTTACGATTGCGTCTGTTTTATGTGGTGCCTCTACGACCATTACACAGTTGATCATTTTCCGGATCATTCAGGGTATTGGAGGTGGTGGTTTACTTGCTACCTCACAGGCTATATTGATCGAGACATTCCCGAAAGAAGAGATAGGAATGGCAAATGCAATTTTCGGAATGGGCGTTATTATAGGTCCTTCTATCGGCCCCACATTAGGAGGATATATTACAGATCATCTTTCCTGGCACTGGGTATTTTTTGTGAATGTACCCATAGGTATTGCGGCAACCATTCTTTCCATTATTTACATAAAAGAATCAAAGCATTTTACGAAAATCGGAAGAATGGATTGGCTTGCCCTGGC
>JBDSPM010000115.1:0-10246 GCA_039930325.1 Saprospiraceae bacterium | reverse complement strand
AAAATCTTTGAGGAAATCGGTAATGAACGCGAGATTGGAGCCACCGCCGAGAACATTGGAGCCCTGTATCACCAATTAGGCGAGCACGAGTCTGCGCTGGAATTTTACAAAAAAGCTTTTCAACATGCAAAATCACTTGATGATCGCCAGGGTACTGCAATGGCATTATCTGACCTGGGCATGCTGTATCGGGATATGAATCAATATACGGAAGCCAGGACTTACCTACATGAGTCCATAGATCTTTTTGAAAAGACAGGATCCAGGGCGCATTTGCAAGAAACCTACTTACGCCTGTCCAGGCTGGATAGCATGATGGGAAATTTTTCAGAAGCACTGATACATTTTAAGCGATACACTGAACTACAGGACAGCATCGGAAATGAAACCAACATGCGTCTCCTGACCGAGGTAAAGGAAAAATATGAATCGGAAAAAAAGGATAAGGAAATTGTAAAGCTTGAAAGCGAAAAGCAAGTGAATGCCCTGGCATTAAAAATCAAATCCGAAAACCTCACCCGGATCCAGTTGGAACAACATCAATTGTTCTCTCAAAATCAAATGCAAACGCAGCAAATCGCGCTCCTGGATAAAGACAAAAAGCTGCAAGACCTGGAGCTCGAAAAAAATGAAGCCCGTATGGAGGCCCATGAAATTGAATCCAGGCATAAGGAAGATCAACTCACTTTGTTGAGCCGGGAAAATGAGATCAAGAATCTTCGGCTGCGGAAACAACAACAAAAGTATTGGTATTCCATAGCTGGTTTTCTATTGCTTAGCCTTACCGGGATATTGTATTATCAACAAAATAAAACAAGGCAAAAACTGAACCTCCAAATGCTCCGCAATAAAATTGCACTCGACTTGCACGATGAAGTTGGCAGTACCTTGAGCAGCATTGCTATCTTCTCCGAGGTGGCGCAACAACAATCGAAGGAAGTCATCCCCATGTTGAATACCATTCGCGACAATTCGCGAAAGATGCTGGAAGCCATGGGCGACATCGTATGGACCATCAATCCGGAAAATGACCAGTTTGAAAAAATCATCCTGCGCATGCGGAATTTTGCCTTTGAATTTTTGGGCGCCAAAAAAATTGAATTTGAATTCATTGCCAATGAAGATCTCAGCCAACTTAAGCTACCTATGGATGTGCGCAAGAATCTCTATCTCATTTTCAAGGAAGCGGCTAACAACCTGGTCAAATACTCGGCTGCCGATCGCGCTCATTTTAGTGTGACAGAAGAAAAGGGAAC
Source organism: Saprospiraceae bacterium (assembly GCA_039930325.1). Lineage (GTDB taxonomy): Bacteria > Bacteroidota > Bacteroidia > Chitinophagales > Saprospiraceae > Opimibacter. Next base: position 8,990 of record JBDSPM010000115.1, on the reverse strand, counting down.
ACTGACTATGGTGATATCGGACAATGGCCGCGGATTCAATCCGGCAATAAAAGTGGAAGGTAATGGCATCGAAAGCATGAAGCAGCGGGCAAAGGATATTGGCGCTCTTCTGAACATCCGCAGTTTGCCGGGAGCCGGCACATCCATCGAATTAACACTGGCATTATAAATATCGGAATTGAATATATGCATACAAGTCAATTGACTCCCATTCGCGTCACCATATTTGAAGACAATCACAGTCTGAGGATTGGGTTGGGTGAATTGATTCAGAATGCAGACGGGTATTTGTGTGCCGGAGCGTTTGAAAATTGCCGGAATTTATTGGAAAACATTGCCTCCTCTAAGCCCGATGTTGTATTGATGGATATTGGTATGCCCGGCATCGATGGCATAGCGGCAACACGCATCCTCCGCGATCAACATCCCGACATCAAGATTTTGATGCAAACCGTATTTGAGGAAGATGAAAAAGTCTTTGAATCCATCCGCGCAGGAGCATCGGGGTATATGTTGAAGAATGTCAGTTCTGCACGAATCCTTGAATTTATCCGCGAGACTTTTGAGGGCGGTGCACCTATGAGTCCATCAATTGCCAAGAAAGTCCTGCGTATGGTGGCGCATCAGCCTTCCGATGCAGTGCCGGTTCAGTTTAATTTATCCGACAGGGAAAAAGAGATTCTTTCTTACCTGGTCAATGGTCGCAGCTACCGGATGATCGGTGAGGTGTGCTTTATCAGTATCGACACCGTGCGCTCGCACATCCGCAATATTTATGACAAGCTCCATGTGCACTCCAAAGTGGAAGCTGTAAAAAAAGCGATCAATAACCGGATTGTGTGATATAATCACATACAATCCTTATTTCCTGCTTTCAATTAAGATCCTCGGTAACATGCTTTCAGCATGGAATAAAAAACCACATGAGCATGCGATGGCATTCGAGTGCATCATAAGGTGATATAAAATAGCATGTCCATGCTATTCCATCCGGGATCAGATCAGGATAATTTTGACGAGGAGAAAACCTTTTATGGGGAGATAACCCAGTCAAAGTGATTAACGCTTAATCCATGAAATTAACTTTTGTCATCATCATCATTATCCTAAACAGCTTCAGTCAACTGATGTATGCAGAAGGACCGATTCCCGCAGGCTCCAATTATTCAGTCAGTGTTTCCACCGGATCTGTCACACCTGGCGTCGGCAATTATGATATGACAACTTCATTTCAATTACAACCCGGATCGGCAGGAAATGGAAACGTGACATTGACTGTAACAGATAATGCTGCACCATTTTGCAATTTCGATTTTGAGATAGAAGATCCAGGGACATGTTCCATGAATCCAGTCTGCCCAGCAGGAATTGATACGACTTATTTGATCTGTCCATATTGGGAAGCGACGAATAATTTCTTACTATTTAACGGGCTTCCATCAGGTGGCGTTTGGGAACCTCCTTTGCAAATGTGGGGCGGGACAGTATACAATTCCTGTACTGATGCTGCCTCAGTATATATATTTCCACATGAATATCCGGGTTGTCCTGTTGTATATGATACTGCCCATTTCGAGTTTTTTTGGAATCCTTGCGGATGGCAGCCTGATAATCTCTGTTATGACGATAGCATTCATTTTACTATGCCGAATTTCCCCGGGTTTTATTCTTATTCAGGGGATTCATCCTACACCCTATGGGTTTCGGGAGAACCTCCAAGCTATGTTTATGCTTTAACTGATATCTTCTATGCAGATTCAACTTATGATATCACTGTTCCCATCCCCAGTGAATATGATCCTGGTGGCACTGACGGGTGCTTTCAAATTGCAGTAACCACCAATGGATGCACCTGGATGTTTGGCGTATTATTTGCATTTGATTTTACATGCGTATCCGGCATTATTGGCAGTATTCCTCCATGTAATAATCTATGTGCAGATCCCCCCAATGCAGGAAACAATAATTCCATTTCTATTTGCGATGATGACCCGCCCTTTGATCTAACTACAATCCTTGGCGGTAATCCTGATCCTGGAGGCAACTGGTCACCACCCTTGAGCAGTGGAGGAAATATTTATAACCCTGCAATCGATGGAAGTGGAACTTTTACATACACCGTAAGTGCTTCAGGTTGTCCGGATGATAATGCAAGTGTAACAGTTAATGCCCTGTCCAGTTCGATTGTGTTTAGCGGAATACCATCTTCACTTTGTGAATTATCATCACCAATCATACTACCAACGAACCAAAGTGGTGTAAATGGAAACTGGTCAGGACCTGGTGTATCGAATAACATGCTGGATCCAGACGGACTCACCGGAATCATAACGCTCATTTTTACACCTGATGCCAATCAATGTGCTGAAATAACAACTGCCGACATTATCATTGATGCAGCCATTTTGATAGTGGTCACTAGTGTACCCGACTCATTGTGTCAAACCGAAACGGCAGTCCCTTTACCGACCTCTCAAAATGGAATAAATGGCAACTGGTCCGGACCAGGAGTGTCAAATAATATATTCAATGCTTCAGGACTCAGTGGAAATATCACAATCACCTTTACACCTGATGCCGGTCAATGTGCCTACACAGCTACATCGATGATTGCGGTAGAACTGGCATTAACTCTGGTGATCATAGGAGTTCCTGACTCATTGTGCCAATCAGATACCCCCGTCTCACTATCAACCATACAAGACGGATTTAATGGTAACTGGTCCGGCAACGGAGTAGTAAATAATATTTTTAGTCCGGCTGGTTTAACAGGAAATATACCCATCCTCTTTACTCCCGATATCGGGCAGTGTGCAAATGTTGCTACAGTGAATATTTTTATAGACGCAATAGTGATTCCTGTGATTACAGGAGTACCTTTTACTTTATGCCAAACGGAATCCTCTATCACATTGCCTACTATTCAGGACGGAATTACAGGCAATTGGTCAGGACCGGGAGTGGCAATAAATACCTTTGATCCTGCCGGTTTGAATGGAAGTATTCAGTTAGTCTTTTCACCCGATGTGGGTCAATGTGCGGATGTCAATACTACGAGTATCGAAGTAACTCCGATGTCCATTCCGGTGATTGTCGGTGTGCCTGATTCTGTTTGTGAAATCACTGCACCTATTTTTCTGCCCACAGATCAAAGTGGCATACAAGGCAATTGGTCCGGACCCGGCGTAACCTTTAATACATTTAACCCCGCCGGCCAGGGAGGAGATATTACATTGATGTTTTCACCAAATGCGGGTCAATGTGCCGATCCTGCAACAGTTGATATATTGGTTAAGATTGCTTTTACTCCGCTGATCAATGGTATTCCTGCCTCGCTTTGCCAGACATCTTTTCCAATTGTATTGCCCGTTGACCAAAATGGCATCATCGGTAATTGGTCAGGATCGGGAGTGAACAACAATCTCTTTAATCCCTCCGGTTTAAATGGGAATATACTGTTAACTTTTTCACCTGATGCATATGAGTGTGCGAATAACACATCAACTTTAATCACTGTTGAGCCGGCAATCACTCCTCTAATCACAGGCATTCCGGATTCGCTTTGCCAGACACAATCTTCAGTCCAACTGGCGGGTACACAAAATGGAATTTCCGGTACCTGGGCCGGTCCAGGAATAACCAACAATATTTTTAATCCTTCCGGATTGAATGGAAATATTTCATTGATTTTTACTCCATTAACGGGGCAATGTGCTAATGTAGCTTTCACAAGTATTACAATAATCGACAGTTTCATTCCTGTCATCTCCGGAATTCCGACTTCAATTTGTGAAACAGCATCACCTGTTTTACTATCTGTTATTCAAAATAATATTTCAGGCAATTGGTCAGGGACAGGAATATCATCTAATATATTCAACCCTTCTGGATTAATGGGAGCCCACACGTTGACATTTCTTCCAAATGCCAATCAATGCGCTGCTGCAGCAACTGCTTCAGTCGTCATCAATAATGCTCCTTCTTTTTCAAATCTCACCGCATCATGTGATTCGATATCACAGACTTATACTGTCACCTTTGAAATCACCAGTGGTGCCCCCGGAAGCTACACAGTGGATGGAACTCCGGTCGGTGGAACAAGTTTTATATCGTCGCCCTTTGATGCAGACAGCACTGAATATACTTTTTTAATTGATGATGTCAATGGCTGCGGGCCTGTAGATGTAACCGGGTATATCAACTGTGCATGCGCTACATATGCCGGCACTATGAATTTCACGGGTTCACCTTTGAATATTTGTGATGGGGATATTATTTCTGCCCTGCATAACAGTGATCAAAATCTTGACTCAGACGATGTACTGGGTTTTGTTTTGCATGATAATGCAGGAACTCAATTGGGGACTATTTATGTTATCGCTGATCAACCCACGTTCAGTATTCCTACAGGTATTGTTTTTGGCCAAACCTATTACCTTTCATCTGTAGCGGGATCAAATAATGGTACCGGCGCCATCGACCTTTCGGACGCTTGTCTTTCCGTTTCACAAGGCGTCCCTATTATTTTTTACCAGACAGTAGAAATTGATCTCACTGCAACCTTGTGTTCGGGAGAAACGCTCGAAGTAAATGGTTCCGAATATAATGAATCAAACCCTGCAGGTACCGAAGTTTTCACCCAAGGAAATGTAAATGGATGCGATTCCATTGTGAATGTTGCGCTTTCGTTTTATCAGCCTGTGGTATCAGATGTGAATTATACACTATGCTCCGGAGAATCGGTGATCATAAATGGTATAGAATATAATCAATCCAATTCTACAGGTACGGAAATAATTAATGGTGGAAGTGCAAACGGATGTGATTCTATAATCAACGTTCAGCTTACATTTTATCCCACTACTGTATTTGATTTGAATCAAACACTATGTTATGGTGGAAGTATTACCGTAAATGGAACGGCATATAATGAATTGAATGCAACGGGTACAGAAACGTTTGTAAATGCTAGCGCTTTTGGTTGTGACTCGATCGTCAACATCAATCTTAGTTTTGATTCGATTGTGACAAATAATCTGGACGCACAGCTTTGTAACGGAGAGTCATTAGTAGTGAAGGGTGTCTTATACGATGAATTCAATCCTTCAGGATCTGAAGTATTTGTTGGCGGGAGTGTATTTGGATGTGATTCGATTGTGAATATTGCGCTTTCGTTTTATCAACCTGTGGTATCAGATGTAATTTATACACTTTGTTCCGGAGAATCGGTGATCATAAATGGGATGGAATATAATCAATCCAAACCTACAGGTAAGGAAGTGATTATTGGTGGAAGTGCAATCGGATGTGATTCTATAGTCAGCGTTCAGCTTTCGTTTTATTCCCCTGCTGCATTTAATTTGAATCAAATACTATGTTATGGTGGAAGTATCACTGTAAATGGAACGGCATATAATGAATTGAATCCCACGGGTACAGAAACGTTTGTAAATGCTAGTGCTTTTGGTTGTGACTCGATCGTCAACATCAATCTTAGTTTTAATTCGATTGTGACAAATAACATGGACGCTCAACTTTGTTCCGACGAATCCATATTGGTAAACAACGTGATCTATAATGCGCTTAATCCCTCCGGGTCGCAGTTATTTCCCGGAGGAAGCATATTTGGATGTGATTCGGTAGTGAATATTTCACTTTCCTTTTTTCCTCTCAGTCAAAGTGAACTCCATCCTGTCCTTTGTTATGGTGAAAGTGTAACCATCAATGGCATGATCTATAATGCACAACATCCCAGTGGCATAGAATCCGTTGAAGGAGCAGGTTATCACGGTTGCGACTCTATTATATCCATTGAAATTATTCAGGTTCCTTCGCTGGTAGTAGAAGCTGGACCTGACCAACACCTGCAACCAGGCGAACAAGTTTTATTAAGTGCGGTAGCAACCTTTCCGATTGTGTCCTGGTCATGGTCACCTGGAGATTTTCTTTCCTGTTCGAACTGCCCTGACCCTATGGTCATCAACCCTGATCATGATATTCTATATCAGCTTACCGTCAGTGATGCAGAAGGATGCACTGCTTCTGATGAAATCCAGGTTTATTTAGCTAACACAGTAGAAATCTTCATGCCTACTATTTTTTCACCCAATGGAGATGGCATCAATGATGTGGTAGTGGTCTTTTCAACAAACACGATAAATAAAATTAAATCGCTCCGAATTTTTAGCCGGTGGGGAGACTTGATCTATGAGCAAGAGAACTTTCCTTCCAATGATTTGACATATGGATGGGATGGAACTTTTAATGGAAAGGAACTAAATCCTGGTGTGTATATATGGGCGGTTGAGGTGGAATTAAAAGATCTTTCATTCAAAAATTATTCAGGGGATATAACATTGATCCGATGAACAGTTTGAGAAATAAAAAGCAAATTTTTTTCATAGTGCTTGTCCTGGGCTTTTTCAGTCAAATAATTCTCGCCCAGGATCCGGAATGGGTACGATTAAGTGAATTAGGAATCCATGATATTGCGATCAGTGATAATAACTAACTGATACCCTCTGCTTTAGCCGCCTCTTTCTTACCTTTGCCGTCCTTAATTATACTAGCAATGAGTAATAATGAAAAACAAGGCTTCGGTACAAAAGCAGTACACGCCGGTGTAACACCAGACCCCACTTCAGGTGCCATCATGACACCGATCTACCAGACCTCTACCTATGTACAGGAAGCTCCCGGAAAGCACAAAGGCTTTGAATATGCCAGGACACACAATCCTACACGCGACGCCCTCCAGGCCAGCATCGCAGCATTGGAAAATGGATTATATGGTATCTGCTTCAGCAGTGGATTAGCTGCCATGGATGCGGTCATTAAATTATTTCAATCCGGAGATGAAGTTCTTTGTGCCAATGACCTGTATGGTGGCTCCTATCGTCTCCTGACAAAAGTCTATGGGCCGATGGGAATAAAAAGCAGGTATATCGACATGACCAATCTCGATCTGTTCCGCAGTTCAATTCGTCCTGAAACAAAATTGATCTGGCTCGAGACACCTACGAATCCAACCTTACAAATTCTGGATATCAGAGAAATATGCAATATTGCCAACCAAAAAAATATTCCTGTTGCAGTTGATAATACTTTTGCTTCACCTTACCTTCAGAATCCACTGGATCTTGGTGCGACTATAGTACATCATTCAATTACAAAATATATCGCCGGTCATAGCGATGTCATCATGGGAGGCCTGATCGTCAATGATGCAGCATTAGCAGAACAGCTTAAGTTTTTACAGAATGCAAGTGGCGCTGTTCCGGGACCGCAGGAATGTTTTCTGACACTGCGCGGGATAAAAACACTTCACCTCCGGATGGATCGATCATGTGAAAATGCTTTGAAGCTTGCACTGTATTTACAAGATCATCCACGCATTGGCAAAGTGATGTTCCCCGGGTTAAAAGATCATCCACAACATGCTCTGGCATCAACACAAATGCGTCAGTATGGTGCCATGATTTCATTTGACTTAAAAGATGACAGCATTGAAGCGGCCAACAAAGTATTAGGTGGCACAAGATTATTCTCGCTTGCCGAATCCCTGGGCGGCGTAGAATCACTGATCGGACATCCCGCATCCATGACGCATGCTTCAATACCAAGAGAGCAACGGTTGGCCTCTGGATTAACAGACTCACTTATACGACTTAGTGTCGGGATTGAATCGTACGAAGACCTGGAAGCAGATATAAGGGATGCCCTGGCGAAACAGTAAAACTGTTTCCGGTTGATTTTCTTATAGAGGTTGCGTTTAGAAAGTTTAGCATAGCTGACTATGTCAGCTAATGTTTAGAAAGTTTAGTTAAAAACTAAACTTTCTAAACCTCAATTGCCTTCGGCAATTGAACTAAACTCTCTAAACTCAACCTCCAATTTGAATATCTTTTTCAAGGATTTTCAGCAGTAACATCCCTGGCATCTCTTGCATCATCAGGTAAGGTTTCAAGGTCGCGATCAAGCGAATACAGCTGTTGGCTGCCCATCTTCTCACCCCCGGAAATACGTACTTTGTCGAGCAATTCCATAGCAAGTGTTTCCTCCTCGATCTGCTCTTTCACAAACCACTGCATAAAATTCCATGTTGCCCAGTCTTTTTCCTCAAGGCTTTTATTGACTACTTCATAAATGGATTGCGTATTGTCTACCTCATGTGAGAACACTTTCTCAAAACATGCAAATATAGTAGCCGGATTTTCAGGTGGAGCCGGGATGGTGGTTACTTTTACTTCGCCACCACGCTTTAGTATATACTCCAGTATTTTCATCATATGATTTCTTTCTTCCTGGGCATGGCGGAAGAGGAAATGGCCAATACCATCATACCCTTCTTTGCTAGCCCAGGAGGCATAAGAAAGATAAATTTGGGAAGCATGGGCTTCTTTGGTCATCTGGGCATTGAGCATTTCTTCTATCGTCGGAGAAAGTCGTTTCGTGTTAATCATAGATAAGTTTTATTAAAGTACTTAGCAAAACAAAATTTAACTTCAAAAGATGTACCGCAGGCATTGAATCCTGATTACAAGGTATCGAATGCATTATTTGAAACTGGCCTGAAAGGGACTTGGTTCGAGCTTTTGGATGAGCAACTGGTGTGCAACATTCCCACTCATAAAAATGTACTACTTATCCATCATATCTTTATCAGTCAGCAATGAACTCCATAACCAACCAAAACCTTACCCCTGCGCAGCTCGATCAACTTTCAATTGACACGATCCGTTTTTTATCTGTAGATGCCGTTCAAAAAGCAAACAGTGGCCATCCTGGATTGCCCCTTGGTGCTGCGCCTATGGCATATGTGCTATGGACTAAATTTCTAAGCCATAATCCCGCAAATCCACACTGGTTCAATCGCGACAGGTTTGTATTGTCGGCCGGACATGGTTCGATGCTGCTCTACAGTTTGCTGCACCTGACCGGATATGATTTGCCATTGGAAGAGATCAAACATTTCCGACAATGGGGCAGCA
>JBDSPM010000114.1:0-7194 GCA_039930325.1 Saprospiraceae bacterium | reverse complement strand
CGAACAGGAAATGCTCAAAATTTTATTGCAGCGCGGTGCCATGGTAAAGCCCGTTTTGCTATGCCACCCTGAGGAGAAAGAAATCACTAAAGAAATTCAGAAGCTCAGGAAAAAACAAAAGCCCTTTTTGGAAATTACTGCATCCCTTAGCACCATACAATACAGGCTTTACCAGATCCCGCAAAAGGAAGGTCAACAACTAGCGAAGCTATATAAGACACTTGTCCCCAAAGTATATATCGCTGATGGACACCATAGATGCAGCACAGGTGAGAAGTTGCTCAAGCTCCAGGGCAATAATAAGGGCAAAGATTATTCGATGCTCCTCGCCGCATTATTCCCCTTCGATCAGCTTGACATTCTTGATTACAACAGAGTGGTAGAGCTACCCTATAATCACAAGCTCACGCGCTTTATGGCGGATATCAGCTTCGTGTGTGATATCAAATCCATCAGCCGACCGGCAAAGCCAAAGAAAAAACATGAGATGACCATGTGTATACAGGACCACTGGTATCAGTTGAAATGGAAAGAAGAAGTATTGAAAAAATACAAAAAATTACCTGCTGTGCTGGATGCGCATCTGCTGGATGAGGAAGTACTGGATAAAATACTTGGGATTAAAGACACCCGGTCTGACAATAGGGTAGACTATATCTCTGGTGATCTCGGTCCTGAAAAAGTTGAAGAGAAAGCGAGGGCATCCGATCATCATATTGGATTCTGTATTTATCCTGTACAGATAGACGAGCTTGTCAAAGTGTCGGATACCGGCGGTACCCTTCCGCCAAAGAGCACTTGGTTCGAACCGCGCATGATCAATGGATTTATTGTGAAAAAATATTGATGGACAGACGTTACATTACTGCAGATTGGATTTATCCGGTGACCGCGGAGAGAATCTATCATGGCGTTCTGGTTCTGGAAGCAGAAAAAATAGTCGATATCACATCCCGTGATCAGGTTGACTTTGATCAGCTTGAATTTTATAAAGGCATTCTTATTCCGGGTTTTGTCAATACGCATTGTCATCTGGAACTTTCACATTTGAAAGGAAAAATACCCACAGGAACGGGTTTGATTGAATTCATAAAAAGCGTGGTGAGCCTGAGAGAAGTGCCCCAGGATGAAATTGATTCAGCTATTGAAACAGCTGATGCCTATATGTGGTCACATGGCATTCAGGCTGTTGGTGATATTTGCAACAAGCCTGATTCCTTCCCGGTAAAACGGCGTAGCAAAATAAAGTATTACAGTTTCGTGGAGATGTTTGACTTCCTGCAGGGTCACAAAACGGATGAGCTCACACGCGGATATAAAGAAGCTTACGCTCAGGCACCTGAACCCAAATCTGCCGTGCCGCATGCTCCGTATTCTGTTTCACCCGGATTATTCCTGCAGATTAACCAACTCAATTCTGATAAGGCCATCGTGAGCATTCACAACCAGGAATTGAAAGCTGAAGAAGATTTGTTTTCACATGGCCACGGAGATTTTTACGATTTCTATGGAGGATTTGGTTTGAGCCTTGATCATTTTCAAAAGACAGGCAAATCCTCAATCCATTATAGCATGACGCATATGGATCCCCGGCAACAAACGCTCTTCGTGCACAATACAAATACGCTCCAGGATGAAATAGAGGAGGCCATACGCTGGAATAAAAACATGTACTGGGCTACTTGCGCGAATGCAAATCTCTACATTGAAAACCGACTGCCTGACTATTTCTATTTTATTGATGCCGGTGCGGTGATGACCATCGGTACTGACAGTCTTTCATCCAACTGGCAGCTTTCAGTGCTTGAAGAAATGAAAACCATTTCTAAATACCAATCCCGCATTCCATTCGAAACATTGCTGCAATGGGCTACCATCAATGGAGCTAAAGCATTGGGTATGTCAGATCAATTCGGTTCACTTGATGTTGGGAAGCATCCTGGTATCCTTCTCCTCACCTTCGATCCTGAAATAGATGAGTTAACCGATCAGCATGTCGAAGTCAGAAGATTGATTTGATTATTTTTATTTGCCCCTTCAAAATTTCCATGAAATTTCTCTCCCCTGCGTTTCTTCATTCGCTATACATCTTTACGAAAACGCCGGGGCTATAAACTCTTACGCTCTTACACTCTTACACTCTTACACTCTTACACTCTTACACTCTTGCACTCTTGCTCTCTTACACTCTTACACTCTTACACTCTTACGCTCTTACGCTCTTGCGCTCTTACCTTAATCAGGTTCCTTAAGCCCAAAGAAATACTGCCGCTCTTCCTTCCAGTTCATCTCAGGGTGCATTGAAGCCAGGTGCTCCACATTTTTTAACTGTTTTTCTGCAAATGATTTGATAGCATCCGCATCATTTTGCAAAAATCTGTGCTCTTTGGCCCGATGAATTTTTTCAATCAGCACATGAATTTCCTTTTGACCTGATTCCAAATAGGTGTCAACGAAAATGTCCCAAATAATATCAATAGCCAGTGCGGATGGATGCACCAGATCACGTGCATAATACCTATAGTCCCTGAGCTGATCCATCATAATCTCATAGGCCGGAAAATATCGCTCCTTTATGTTTTGAAGATGATGATCAATTGCCAAAAGCAATGTTGCCTTACTTAACTGATTTTCTTCAATGCCATCTTTTAAATGACGCACCGGGCTGACAGTCCATATGAGCTCAGCGTCTGCAGAAAGCAGGCTGACAGAATTTTCAATTTTTTCAAGTGCTGTGATACCTTCAGCGGAAGTCAATCTATATGAGTCGAATGCGTCTTGTGGAATTTTATGGCAATTCCCGGCTATTACTCCGGTTTTTTTATATCGATGCACTTTTGCTGAACCCAGGCTAATGAATATATACTTGCTTTTAGCAAGATGTTGATAAGAATCTCTTACAGATGAATTAATTTTATCAAGCACGACCCTCTTATCTTTCCCCGAAAATGAGCCATGGTGATCCATACTGTGATATAAGCCATCATGCAGGACAAGCTCATCCTCATGGTAATATTCCTGATGAACAATTCGCTCGAATGACCTCGCGATGGAAACAGGATTGAAAAGAATGCCAAAAGGATTCGAAAGCACATTGTATTTATATCTCAATAGCTTGTCACTGATATGCTCTGTAAAACAGGAGCCGGCCATCGTGATGGCATCAGCATACGTAATTTTTGACCCATGATCATGAGGCTCAATACAGGTCACCAAATCGCGATCACTAACCATCAGACCGTGCTATTATATTCCATTGAGACATAATGTAAAAGTAATAGAAAAGCACCCGTCAACCAGCTACCTATGTCCACCGAGAAAACTGCTGAAATGATTTCTTCTCAGGATATAGCCCGATTTGATAAAATACTCCGCTCCCGTCAGGATGAAATGGAAATTCCAAGCCAAGCAAAACGAATCGAAAAATTATTAAAGCCAATTCAAGTTCACAGGTAAACATCTTAATCAACTTATTTAGACTGAATTTTGGAACAAAAAATAACCTTTTGGGACATTCTTTGTTGAATTTTGGCATGTTGCCTATCAACTTATGAACTACAGCGAAGCACGCCACCAACTCATCCGCACGTGGGGCCAACTGAGCACACAATGGGGCATCAGTAGAACTATGGGGCAAATCCATGCACTACTGATGGTGTCACCTGATCCAATGACAACAGATCAGATCATAGAGGAGTTGACGATTTCAAGGGGCAATGTCAGCATTAGTCTCCGCAGCCTGGTCGAATGGGGGATCGTTCACAAAACCTATATTCCCGGTGACCGCAAAGAATATTTTGCTTCAGAAAAGGATGTTTGGAAAATGGCGCTTCAAATTGCCCGTGAACGAAAGCGAAGGGAGCTGGATCCTGTCATAATCTCAATGCAACAGCTGCAGGAAATCGACGGAGACTCAGCCTCATCAAAACAAATGGAGGAGCTCAATAAAATGACATCGCAGATCCTGGATGTAGCCATGCAGGTCGATAAGATGCTGGATATCGGAATTCGCTCAGGAGGTCAGACCTTTGTAAGAAAGCTGATCAGCGTGCTGAGGTAAGTGCTTACATTTTGCTAAAAGAAAACGCTAAAGCTATTTCCGTCTTCGATGACATTGGAAAATTTTTTCCTATGTTCTATGCCCTATGCTTTTTACTTTGACGACATTACTCACTACTCACGACTGACGACTGACGCTTCACGACTGACGCTTCACTCACCACTCACCACTCACGATTCACGAAAGGATGCGCTTCAGCCGATCACACTGTCATGATATCCTTTTCCTTCGCAAGGATAAGATGATCCACTGCGTCCGTATGATGATGGAGTAATTTATCAACATCAGCTTCTTTCCGTTTTCCCATATCCTCGGGGAAACCGTCCTTCACAGCTTTTTTAATAAAGTCAAGCACCTTGTGACGGGCATTGCGTAGAGCAACTTTCGCTTCTTCACCCATGGATTTGGCTTGTTTTGCCAGGTCGCGGCGTCGTTCTTCTGTAAGGGGTGGAATGGAGATCCTGATAATCTCACCATCGTTCATGGGAGTAATGCCAATGTTCGCAGCAAAAATGGATTGCTCGATTTTTGCCAGCATTGATTTTTCCCATGGCTGGATAGTTACAGTTCGTGCATCAGCAATACCGATATTCGCCACCTGGGCAAGCGGAGTATTATTGCCATAGTAATCTACTAAAAGCCCGTCGAGAATGCTGGTTGATGCTTTCCCGGTGCGGATTTTAGTCAGCTCCTTTTTTAAGTGCTCAATAGCAAGGTCCATCTGGGCCGCACCATGTGTTATTATGCTGTCTACTGTCTCAGGCATGAGATTCAGATTAATGAGGTGAACGGGATTTTAATTCTAACCCGGTTGGATTATCTCCTGCCAAGATACGAAAGGATGAAATACACAAGCATAGCTACAGAAGCAATCGCAGCAACAAAATAGGTCATGGCAGCCCACTTCAGCGAATCTTTGGCATATTCATGCTCCATACCTCTGGCAGTTCCGGTTTCATCCAGCCATGCAAGTGCTCTCCGGCTTGCATCAAACTCCACAGGCAGCGTAATGATGCTAAATAGGGTAGTAATGGCCATGGCGATGATCACGAAAAACAGTAATTGAGGAAAACTCCCTAAAAACATAAATGCCAGCATAATACCCCATTGCTGTGCTACAGAAGCAACTTTCACAACAGGGACAATTGCATTTCGCAGTGCAAGCATGCTGTATGCTGTACTATGTTGTACGACGTGTCCGCATTCGTGCGCAGCCACAGAAGCAGCGGCGATGGACCGGCCCTGGTATACATCCGGGCTCAGGCTCACTGTTTTTGTAGACGGATTGTAATGATCACTCAGGAATCCCTCTCCCTGGACAATGCTTACATCATGGATGCCATAATAATTAAGCATCGCAGCAGCCACCTCATAGCCAGACATACCATTGCTCAATGGTATCTGGCCATATGTCCGGAATTTCGACTTCATCCGGTTTTGTACCAAAAATCCAATAAGGGCTAATGAGCCCATTAAAATCCAATATGAAATGTTCATGTTTTTTTATTTCGTTTTCAACAATAGGGAATGCGTAGATACTTCCCGTATTGTGTAAATGCAAATTTGATCCGGGAGGTTTCATCTTTTCAAATAAAAGAAATTTAATTATTCCTTCTCACCGATCCATTCAAATCCCGTATAAGGAACAAGCACTTTAGGCAATTTTATTCCGTCCGTCGTCTGATTATTTTCCAAAATAGCAGCTACAATTCGTGCCAGCGCCAGTGCACTACCATTTAGTGTATGCACCAATTGAATTTTTCCTTTTTCATCACGATACCTCATTTTCAGACGGTTGGATTGGAAGGTTTCAAAGTTGGATACAGAGCTTACCTCAAGCCATTTTTCCTGGCCAGCAGCCCATACTTCGAAATCATAGGTCAGTGCAGAGGTAAAGCCCATATCACCTCCGCATAAATGAAGGATGCGGTAAGGAAGTTCGAGACTATCCATCAGCATAGCAACATGATCTACCATGCCTTGAAGCGCTTCATATGAGGTGGAAGGATGCCCAATCTGAACGATTTCCACCTTATCAAACTGATGCACCCTATTAAGGCCCTTGACATCTGCGCCATAGGATCCTGCCTCTCGCCTGAAACAAGGAGTATATCCTGTCAGCTTCACCGGGAGATCACTTTCGGGTATAATTTGATTCCTGTAAAGGTTGGTCACCGGAACCTCAGCAGTAGGTATGAGATAGAGTTCATCTTTTTCCACATAATACATTTGTCCCTCTTTATCAGGCAGTTGGCCCGTTCCATAGGCTGTTTCTGCATTCACCATCAGAGGAGGTTGTATCTCTTCATAACCGGCATTCCTGGCCTGATCAAGGAAATAACTTACTAAACCTCTTTGTAAACGTGCCCCTTTTCCCCGAAAAACAGGAAATCCGCTTCCAGTGAGAAGTACACCGAGCTTAAAATCAATCAGATTGTACCTGTCAGCTAATTCCCAATGAGGTACTGAACCATCCGGCAGCTTTGGGAATTCACCTGTCCAGGCTTTATGGACCTTATTATCCTCAGGTGTACGGCCTTCCGGTACGGTGACATGGGGGACATTAGGAAGCGTGACCAGAATACTCTCAAGATCAGTCCGAATCCCCTGTAAACGAGACTCCATAGCCTCCGCTGTGTCTTTGATGGCCTGAACCTTGAGCTTCAGTTGATTGGCTTCGGCTCCCTTTCCCTGCTTGTAGAGTACTCCTATCTCATCGGATAGTTTATTACGCTCATTTAACAGGCTATCTAGCTGAGTCTGAACGTCTTTGCGATCGTCATCAAGCTTTATGACCCGGTCCACGAGTGCTATTCTTTCTTCCGTAAATCCTCTTTTTCGAAAGCCCGCAACCACCCGTTCTTTCTGATCACGTACTATTTGCATTTCTAACATAGGAGACAACTTTTATAGGCCCTTCAGCGTTTAATCAACCGTAGTAACCACTGAAAATTTCACCAAAGGTAATTCCACGGATTTAAAAAAGAGTTCTTACCTTGGCGACGTTTTACACACCTACATAACCGGTCTGATTGTCCTTCAGATTTTCCCTTTCTAAATGAATATTGAGTTTGTGGCAGAGAGAAGCGAAATGATACCGAGTTTGAATATTTCGTATTGAATCCAATTTTTTT
>JBDSPM010000113.1:0-7215 GCA_039930325.1 Saprospiraceae bacterium | reverse complement strand
TCACTGAAAAATTCCTGGTCCTTGTTCTGGCTCATATCCGTAAAGGGAAGCACTGCAATGTACCGGTCTGTATCTGTTATTGCTTTTGACGACTTGTATTTGCTGAAAACAAAGAATGCAGACAATAACAGCAACATCAAAGAAAGAATAGCAATTCGTGTTCGCTTTGTTGATTTAACGGAACTGAGTTTGCCGGTTATGTTTGTCCTTTGTGGTACAAATAAGCCGCTGTTGGTAAGGGCGAAAACTTCCATCGGTTTCTTGACATGCTTAAAGTCAAAATGTCCGAGGGATAAGGTAGTAATGGAAGAATCGTTCTTTATGACATCATGAATCTCAGCAGAAATCAGGATGGTATTTTCCTGTCCAAGGGACTGAATTCTTGAGGCCACATTCACTCCATCACCCAGGGCCTTTTCGTTTTCAAAAAAGACTTCGCCAATGTGCAATCCTATACGCAGCGGTACGGCTGGTTTTATTCTGAGCTCTTTTTGTAATTCAATAGAACAGTGGACCGCATCGGTAACGCTCGAGAAAATACAAAGGCTTCCATCCCCGTAATAATTGATCACACGTCCATGATATTGAGCTACCCATTTTTCCAGTGCGGAATTGTAATGTTTGATGACAGTAACTGTCTTATGTTCGTCTGCATGCATCATCTGGGTATACCCGACGATATCGGTAAACATGATAGCGGCAAGCTGGCGTGAGGAAGACATTGGAAGCAGTTATTTCTGTAGGTTAAGATTGGGTATAAGATACAGACTCTTATATCGATTTAGAAGCATTATGCAATAGGCAATAAGCAAAACAGCATGGGGCGCATCAAAGATACCGACAGGAAGACATTATGCGTGAGGTAATAAATAACAGGTTAATAGGGTCTAAGCTCAAAGACCTAAGTTCTAAGATGCTTTAATAGCAGTATTATAAATCTGATTATAATGGAAAGATAACAAAGAACCCAAACCCCGTCTATGAGTCCAACAACTAACAACAAATAACTTATTTTATATTTACTCCGATTAATGATACAACTTTAAAAAAACCATGTCCAATCAGGATACCATCAACTGGAAACGAATTCTCTCGCCGTCTTCTATCCTCTTTACTTTACTTGGTGTCCTTTCAGCGATCATTGCCCTGGAGGGATTTATGATCCCTAATCACTTTATAGACGGAGGAGTGACAGGCGTTGCGATCCTGTTTTCAAAAGTGCTCAATGTTGATATCCGGATATTGCTGATAGGACTCAACATTCCATTCATCCTCATAGGATACCACAGGATAGGAAAGTCATTTGCGGTACAGACTACCATTGCGATCACCCTATTGGTGACAGGGCTTAATACCCTGGACATTCCCATGATCACGAGTGACAAAGTGCTGATAGCCCTTTTCGGAGGATTTTTTATTGGACTTGGAATTGGATTTGTAATCAAGGGGGGAGGAGTTCTGGATGGACTGGAGATTATTGCCAATTATACAAACAAGAGGTCCGGCTTTTCAACGAGCGAGATAGTCATGTTTATTAATACTGTGGTTATTCTGGCTGTAGCGTACCAGTTTGGAGTGGAGGCAGGCATGTATTCGATCCTGACTTATTTTACGGCAATGCAGATTTCGGATTATGTTGTAGATGGGTTTGAAGAATACACTGCACTTACTGTGGTATCTCAGAAGCATGAAAATATTAAGAGCATTATTGTCAATGACTTCAATAAAGCCATTTCAGTTTTCAAAGGTGAACGCGGATACCTCCCAGGCAACTTTGATGTGAAAACGGATTGTGATATCATCATGACGATTGTGACCAGACTAGAGCTGCACCGAATTAAGAAGGCTATCCTGAATGAAGATCCGAATGCATTTGTTTATATCACGAGCATAAAAGAGGTGAAAGGTGGTGTTATCAAGCAAAAAGTAAAGCATTAAGACATGGATCGATATGCTGAGATACAGGATAAAGTTTTTCAAAAGCTTCAAAGCCAGCTTCCCTCGTTCCTGACATATCATTCTTCCAGGCATACTAAGTATGTGTTAGATAAAGTTGAGTTTATCTCTTCGCAGGAAATGATAACTGAGCATGAACTTTACCTCATCAAAATTGCAGCACTTTTTCACGACATAGGATTTATCAAACAATATAAAGATCATGAAGAAGCCGGTTGTGAAATTGCCAGCGCATATTTGAAAGAATATTCTTTTGATCCGTTAGAGATGGATCAGATCTACGGAATGATCATGGCCACTAAAATCCCCCAGTCGCCTGCCACTTTAGCAGAAAAGATTTTGGCTGATGCGGATCTCGAATACCTGGGGACAGATTTGTTTTATAAAGTCAGTCAGCTTTTGTATCATGAGATGCATTATCTCGATCCGGACCTGGACATTCCTGCATTCAACCAAATTCAGGTAAAATTTATCAGCGCACATCGGTTTCATACCGATTTCTGTAAGGAGCACAGAGAACCCAAGAAGATGCAGAACCTGCAGGAATTGATTGATAAAATGTGAAAACTATTCTATGGTTTTCCACTTTAGGACGCAGATTTATTAAGAAAAAATACTTGTGCTGAGGGTGTCGAAGTATGATCAAATAAGATTTTATTTTCGGTATTCGGTAGATCTTATCTTAATAAATCATAATTTTTCCGCGCTTATCTGCGTCCTCATTTTTGAGTTAGGACTTCATTACATATCCCGACATTTTAAGGTTGACCTTAAAATCAGAATGGATCTTCATCGAATTGAAAAATTATAAAGGACAGCTTGTAGCTGTCAGGTAACAACCAAAAGGGTTATTTTCAAAGGAAGCTACAAGCTTCCACTCATTAAATTTCCAATAGAAAATGATGGACAATATGGATTTGAAGCACATGCTTCAAATGGCGATTAGTAGAAAAACGTAACTAAACTTTCTAAACCAGAAGCAGCGTCAGCTGATTCATCTAAATTTTCTAAACACTTCCAGATATCTTGCAACCTTACACAATGCAATAACCTCACTGATACAGACTTTCAAGAACCATTCCCCAACCATTCCAGCCATCAACATCACTTAAAGAGGAATTGTGCCAAAGAAAAACCAGTTCGCCATTGTGTTTTTTGACCTGGTCAATTATTTTACGAGAAAATTCAATGCTTTCTTCAATCGAATATTTCTTGTACAGGCGAAGAGAGACATCCATGATGAGCAGCGGTCTTTC
The DNA here is from genome assembly GCA_039930325.1 of Saprospiraceae bacterium. Classification (GTDB taxonomy): domain Bacteria; phylum Bacteroidota; class Bacteroidia; order Chitinophagales; family Saprospiraceae; genus Opimibacter. The sequence continues at coordinate 4,003 of JBDSPM010000113.1, read as the reverse complement.
TGTAATATTTAATTCTTTTTGTTGATAAATATCAAAAACCGGAAATGGCTTCGATGTTCCGCAACGGAATCCGGGTTCCGCCGCATAACCTAATGTGCTGTCCGTTTTTATTCCCGCATCTGACAAACAGCGCCAAGTATGTGGCACATCAAAACGGAGATAATGTTGGCGCGAGGATGAAACAGGAACGCCACTGTAATTGGAAATGGCTTCTTTTTCCTCTCTTATCATTTCTGCATTCTTGAATGAATCATAGCTTGCGTGTGCGCCAATAACATGTCCCCTGCTGATCATTCTTTGCATCAGCGATTTGATATGCTCATCGCTGATATGATAATTTCCTTCAAACCTTGTCTTTCCGCCACCGATCATATTGAATTCTAACCGCACACCGGCTGTTTCTGCAGATTGCATGAGATAATCATACTGATCGTAAGGATCTTTTCGCTGACCACTTTGAACCTGCTTATAATTTTTCCATTCCTTAAAAATTTGAAATGGATGATGGAAAAAATTCGCAGTGAACATTCTTACCACTGAATTTCTGCGCCAGTAATATGGAATGTCAACGTCGCAGGTGGGCACGATTTTATATTCACTTTTGTCTTCAGGCAATGGATAACTCAATTCCATCAACCACTTTCGAAGCAATGCCGCATATTCATCTACAATCGGCCGGAGAATAAATCCTGATTTTACAACCAAAGCCGCAGAAGCCGGAAACCGGTCATGAAAATCTTTTTCCTGAATGACCGCTTCTTCCCATCGCGTCAGCATAAAAAATGTGCCCGCGAATATATCGATGTGACTTACGATACCCTCATCCGTGTTTTCAACTTTATCTTCTCCAAATAGTACCAGAATTTCATCAGGTCCTACGGAAGAAGATGATACTATTTTTTCTGGTATGAATTCCTGATGCAGATACGTTTTCCCCGAAGGAATATTTCCAAAAAAATGATCCTTGACAATGATCGATTTATTGTTCCAACTAAGCTTGTAATCAGCATGGTTTACTGAAGGAATAATCTCTATATCAACTTTGCAATAATGACTCAATAAAGTATTTACCGCATAGGTGCGTTCAGAAATGAAATTGTCCGGTATGTAGACTTTGATCAAAAGGTATTGCGTATTGCGTAATGTGTATTGCGTATTGTCTTTTCTGCCCCTACTTCGTGGACAGACACACAGGTCAGTCTGCCCCTACTTCGTGGGCAGACTCACAGGTCTGCCCCTACTTCGTGGGCAGACACACAGGTCTGCCCCTACAAAAAATATTGCCAATTGCATTGCACGTCTCACGTCCCATGCTCCATGCTCCATGCTCCATGCTCCATGCCTTTCACCTCTACACCTTAAAGAACCCCTTTATGTGATCACATATGAAATGCACTTGCTCTGCTGTCAGATCCGGATGCATGGGCAGTGACAAGACTTCTCTGCATATCTTTTCTGTATTAGTCAATGGTACGCGCCGGCGAACTATCTTATTAAAAGCAGGCTGTTCATGCATGGGCACCGGGTAATAAATCATCGAGGGTACTTTGCGTTCTGCGAGATACGCCTGTAATTCATTCCTCACATCGCGATGTACCCTGATCGTGTATTGATGAAACACATGTTCGGACCATGAGACTCGCTCCGGAATAATAATATCACCAAGAGGGCCCAAAAGTTTGTCATACTGATCGGCGACTGCGCGACGAAGTTTATTATATTCATCAAGATGCGGAAGTTTTGCATTCAATACAGCCGCCTGCAGCGAATCAAGCCGACTATTGACACCTATGATATCATGAAAGTATTTCTTTTGCATCCCGTGATTGGCCACCATTTTGATTTTATGTGCCAGTGTCTCATCTTTCGTCATTATCGCACCGCCATCGCCGTAGCAGCCCAGATTTTTGGATGGATAAAATGAAGTGCAACCTATTTGACCGATGGTGCCGGACATCTGCCATTGATTAATGTCCATCAGGCATTTTGCACCGATCGATTGCGCATTGTCTTCAATGATAAATAAGTCACGCGTTTTTGCCAGCGCCATCAGCGCTTTCATATTGACACACTGACCAAAAAGATGAACCGGGATTATGGCCCGTGTTCTTGGAGAAAGTGAGTCTTCAATATTTTGAAGCTTCATCAGAAATGTGCGGTCATCAACATCAACAACAATCGGTTTTAGACCCAGCAATGCTATCACTTCTACACTTGCCACAAAAGTAAATGAAGGAACTATGACTTCATCTCCCGGCTGCAGTTCGAGTGCCATCAGTGCGATTTGCAAGGCATCTGTTCCATTGGCTACTGAAATCACATGCGCATCATCAAGGTATTTGCCCAGATTAGTTTCAAATTCATTAACCTGCGGCCCATGAATGAATGCAGCACTTTCAATCGTGGAAAGAATGCGGCTGTCTATCTCTTCTTTCAGCTGGGCATATTGACTCTGAAGATCCACCATCTGGATATTCCTCATAAGATGTTATTTGTTTCGGATGATTTCTCTTCCAATGCTTGAGTAATAGAATCCCTGTTCCGGAATATCGTCCAGGTCATAAATATTGCGCCCGTCAAAAATCGCAGGGGTCTTCATCAGCGATTTCATCCTTTGAAAATCAGGTGTCCTGAATTCATTCCATTCGGTGATGATGGCGAGTGCATCAGCTCCTTGCAGGACATCATACATGTCTTCTGTATAGGATATATTCCCCTTCAGAAGCTGCATGAAATTTGGAATAGCCTCAGGGTCCGTGGCGGCTACATCTGCTCCTGCCGATAACAGGTCCTGTATGATATCAATAGCCGGTGCTTCACGGACATCATCTGTATTCGGTTTGAAGGCAAGTCCCCAAATTGCAATACGTCGACCTTTGACATCACCATTGAAGTGATCTATTATCTTTTGAGCTAGGATATGTTTTTGTTTATTGTTGACCTCCATGACGGCGTCAAGTATTTTGAAATCATAGCTGTGCTCTTTTGAAGTCAGATGCAGGGCCTGCACATCTTTTGGAAAACAGCTGCCTCCATATCCTACACCGGGGAATAGAAACCGTTTTCCGATGCGCGTGTCGCTACCGATGCCACGGCGGACTTGATCTACATTGGCACCGGTTCGCTCGCAGAGATTAGCGATCTCATTCATGAAAGAGATGCGTGTGGCGAGATATGCATTTGCGGCGTATTTCGTCATTTCTGCGGAGCGCTCATCCATGAAGAGAATTGGATTGCCTTGCCGTACGAAAGGTTTGTAAAGTCGTTCCATGACATGGCGTGCGCGATCCGAGGAGAGACCGATTACGACGCGGTCGGGTTTCATGAAGTCATCCACCGCTACGCCTTCGCGGAGGAATTCGGGATTGGAAACGACATCAAACAGATCTGTAGTAAGGTTCTTTGCCATGATGGCATATACCTTTTCCGCCGTACCTACCGGGACAGTGCTCTTGTCTACGATGACTTTGTAGGATTTGATGATCCTGGAAAGATCTTCGGCTACACCCAGAACATAGGATAAATCAGCTGTGCCATCTGCCCCTGGAGGTGTGGGCAAGGCCAGGAAGATGACTTGTGCTTCGCGGGTCCCTTCGGTCAGTGAAGAGGTGAAATGAAGGCGTCCCTGTTCGACATTGCGCTCGAAGAGGACGTCAAGACCGGGCTCGTAGATGGTGATCCGGCCTTCATTGAGGCTTTGAATCTTGTACTGGTTGATGTCAATACACGTGACATCATTGCCGGTTTCAGCGAAACAGACGCCTGTGACGAGGCCTACGTAACCGGTGCCGACGACGGAGATTTTCATTGGGGGCGAAGATAGCGCACTTCGACTCATCCCGAACAAGTTCGGCGGATGGGGCTCAGCGCCCTATGTTTCAAAAGTGGAGAAGGATTTTAGAATCCCATTAGAAAAAAGAAAATAAGCAGAGCTACAATTACGGCAAGAAAATTTATCCTGGAGAAATTCGGTGCCCTATCGAACATTTTAAAATCTTCCAAG